>SLIL01000384.1 GCA_007135645.1 Bacteroidales bacterium | reverse complement strand
TTTGCGCGAAATCTGAGCGGAAGACGGGACTCGAACCCGCCACCTGCAGCTTGGGAAGCTGCCGCTCTACCGGATGAGCTACTTCCGCACATAGAGAAAGAAAGTGGGGGGGGAAGGATTCGAACCTCCGAAGGCGAAAGCCAACAGATTTACAGTCTGCCCCATTTGACCGCTCTGGAACCCCCCCAGGGAAAAAACGAAAGAACTTATTTTTAAAACAGGAGGCAAAAGTAGAAAAAAAATGAATCCATCAAGGTGACTCCCTGTTTTTTTGCAAATTTTTGCAATCGTTTGCATGAAAAAAATTGCAGATTTCCCATCAAAAAAATAAAAAAGTTATCAACAGGTTGCTTTTTTTGAATCCCTTTATTGACGCCACCATGCAAAGGTTGTTAATTACTGTGTTGGTATTTTTCAATTGTTTGCATAATAAATGAACAATTTTGTCCGTATATTTGTACATTAAAGCAAAGCAAAAAAAGCACAGTTTGGCAAATTAAAAAAATTTGTATCTTTGCCGGCTCATTTGCTCTTGCAAAATTTTGAAATTATGAGACAACAACAATTTGTTAAACTTCTTCTGGTTGTCGCAATCCCAATCCTTATTTTAAGTGGCCTTTTTATTACCAACAGGTCTGTTACCGTTGAGGAGATTGTGATCGAAGAAAAAGAAAACAAAAGTGACCTTCCGGCCATTCTCGAAAGAGGCGTGCTGAAGGCGACCACGGATTACAACTCAACCAATTACTTTGTTTACCGTGGTCAACCAATGGGTTTTCATCTTGAATTACTGAAGATGTTTGCCCAGCATATTGGAGTTGAACTCGAAATTTTCGTTACCAATGATCTTGGTGAAAATTTCTCCTGCCTGTTGGCCGATGGTGAGTGCAATATCATTGCCATGGACCTGGCCGTTACCCGTAGCAGAAGGGATATGGTTGCTTTTACAGAACCACACAGCCAGACAAGGCAGGTGCTCATTCAGCGCAGACCAGAAAACTGGTACCACATGCGCTCTTCTGAAATTGAAGACCTTCTGGTCAGAAATCAACTCGATATGGCCGGAAAAACCATTTATGTGCACAGAAATTCATCCCACCTGGTGCGGCTGAAAAACCTTATGGAAGAGATCGGTGATACCATTTATATCGTTGAAACCGATCAGGAACCCGAACTACTCATTGAAAGGGTGGCCAATGGCGAAATAGACTTTACGGTGAGTGATGAACATGTGGCACAGGTAAATCAAACCTATTATGCCAATATTGACGTTCAGACCCCCCTGAGCTTTACCCAGAACCTATCCTGGGCGGTAAGGCATGATACTCCGCTGCTTAAGGCAGCTATTGACGAGTGGATGCGCGATTTTACGCAAACCAGGCAGTATGCCAACCTGTATGCCAAATACTTCCGTAATCCACGCAGCTCGCTAATGGCCAGGAGCCCTTACCATTCATTGGGTGGCGGTCGTATTTCAGTGTATGATGATTATTTTAAGAGATATGCGGAAATTGTGGGCTGGGACTGGCGCCTGATCGCTTCACTGGCATTCCAGGAGTCACGCTTTAATCCCAATGCCGTTTCCTGGGCAGGTGCTTTTGGTGTGATGCAGTTGATGCCCAATACAGCGGCCATGTACAACGTAACTCAAAGATCGGCCCCCATTGAAAATATTGTAGCCGGAATCAAGTACCTTGAATGGATTGATCGACGCCTCAGGGATGTCATTACTGACGATGAAGAGAGGGTGAAGTTTATATTGGCTTCCTACAATGTTGGACTGGGGCATGTTCTGGACGCAAGACGCCTTGCTGAAAAATACGGCAAAGATCCCAACATCTGGAAAGATAACGTGGACTACTTCGTACTCAACAAATCCAAGCCCAAGTACTACCTCGATCCGGTAGTGCGGCATGGTTATGCCCGGGGATCAGAGCCTTACCATTACGTAACGGAGATCCTTGAACGCTTTGAGCACTACCTCAATGCCGTGGAAGGTTAATAATGCATCCCTGTTTGATGAAACAGTAACCAGATAGTTTTATATAAAAAGTCGGGGTCAGCTTTTGCTGGCCCCGACTTTTTTTGTGGAATAGTCTCCAGATGATTAATGGGCCTCCAGCCAGTTGGTGCCGGTGTTCATGTCAATCTCAAGGTCAACATCCAGCTTCATGGCGTTTTTCATTTTATCTGCCACGATGTTTTGCAACGCCTCAAGCTCATCTTTGCGTGCATCAAAAACCAGTTCGTCATGCACCTGCAGGATCAGTTCCGATTGGAGCTTCTGTTTCTTCATCTCCGCGTAGATGTCAATCATGGCTTTCTTGATCATGTCAGCAGCAGACCCCTGAATGGGGGAATTGATGGCGTTTCGCTCGGCATATCCCCTTACTGCACCATTTGAGCTGTTGATATCGCTTATGTAGCGCCTGCGTTTCATGATGGTTTCCACGTATCCGTGTTCCCGGGCAAAGGCAATGGTGTCATCCATGTATTTTTTTATTCCCGGATATTCCTTGAAATAGCTGGTGATGATCTGCGAGGCCTCATCCCTGGGGATGTTCATGCGCTCCGAAAGTCCAAAAGCAGAGATGCCGTAAACAATGCCAAAGTTGACCGTTTTGGCCTTGCGCCGCATATCCCGGTCAACCTCATCAATGGGCACATTAAATACTTTGGCTGCCGTGGCAGCATGGATATCCTGCCCTTCGCGGAATGCCTCCAGCATGGCTTTATCCTTGCTCAGGGAGGCGATGATGCGCAGCTCAATCTGGGAGTAGTCAGCCGCCAGCAAAATATGATCAGCATCCGCCGGCACGAAAGCCTTGCGTATTTCCCGTCCCTGCTCGGTACGGATGGGGATGTTCTGCAGGTTGGGATTGTTGGACGAAAGCCTGCCGGTAGCAGCAACAGTCTGGTTAAAACTGGCATGAAGCCTTCCGGTTCCCTCATGAATGAGTTTCGGGAAAGCATCCACGTAAGTGGATTTCAGTTTGGTCAGCGAGCGGTAATCCAGGATCTTCTGAACAATGTCGTGCTTATCCACCAGCTTCGACAACACATCCTCGCTGGTACTGTATTGTTTGGTTTTGGTCTTTTTGGCTTTGGCCACGATTTTCAGTTTGTCAAAAAGCACTTCTCCCAGTTGCTTGGGCGAGCCGATATTAAAATGGGTGCCGGCCAGTTCGTAGATCTCCGATTCAATCCTTTCAATATCCTTTTGCAGCTTTTCAGAGTATTCTTCCAGAGCTTCAACGTCCAGTTTCACCCCACGGTTCTCCATATCAGTCAGCACATAAATAAGCGGGTTTTCCAGGTCTTCAAACAGTTTTGTTAACCCTGCTTTTTCAAGCTCCGGGGCAAAAACCTCCTTCAGGCGTTGTGTTACATGGGCATCTTCACAGGCATAGGCCGTAAGGGTTTCGGCAGGTACACTGCGCATGCTTTTCTGGTTTTTCCCTTTTTTCCCGATAAGGGCTTCAATGCTCAAAGGAGTATAGTTGAGGTAGGTTTCCGAAAGTACGTCCATATTATGCCGCATGTCGGGCTGCAGCAGGTAGTGGGCCAGCATGGTGTCAAACAATTTTCCCTTTATCTGGATGTTATAATTTTTCAGCACCCCGATATCGTACTTAAGATTCTGGCCTGTTTTTTCAACCGATTCAT
>SLIL01000001.1 GCA_007135645.1 Bacteroidales bacterium | reverse complement strand
CCGTGTTTCTATCTCGGTGGGCTTTATTGCCATTACCATAGCACTTTTCCTTGGAGTAATAATGGGAAGCCTGGCCGGATTTTTCAGAGGCAGAACGGACAATTTTATTGTATGGCTCATCAACGTAGTCTGGTCAATACCCACATTGCTGCTGGTAATTGCCATTACTTTTGCCCTTGGGAAAGGTTTCTGGCAGATCTTTATTGCCGTGGGCCTCACCATGTGGGTAGATGTGGCCAGGGTAGTGCGGGGACAGATCATCAGTCTCAGGGAAAATGAATACATAGAAGCTGCAAGGGCCCTTGGGCTAACGGGTTTCAGGATCATAACCCGGCATCTGCTACCCAATATTACCGGCCCGGTAGTGGTTATTTCTGCTGCCAATTTTGCCTCTGCCATACTTATCGAGGCCGGGCTCAGCTTTCTGGGCATAGGGGTGCAGCCACCCATGCCGTCGTGGGGAAATATGATCCGCGAAAATTATGGATTTATTATCCTTGATAAGGCTTACCTGGCAATCATACCGGGAATCTGTATCATGTCGCTGGTTATGGCGTTTATGCTGATCGGAAACAGTCTGAGGGATGCTCTTGACAAAAGCCCGGTAAACTATTGATCTTTTTCATCGTGCTTGCCAGAACTTACCTGTTGATTGAGCCAATAAGAAAAGTTTTTAAAATAGCTGCATAGCTGCCAGGGATCAATGAAGCTGAGGTCAGCCTTTTTTGGGGAATGTAATGATAACAACAAATCCTTCATTGTTTTCTGTAGCCCACCTTCCTCTGAGCTGCTCTTCCACTATGATCTTCACCAGGTGAAATCCCATGGTAGAAGCGTTGACAGGATCTGCATTGTCTTTCAGACCTTTACCGTTATCCACTACTCTGAGTTCATACTCCGAAGGTTTTTCAGTAAAGTAAACATCAATCTTTGCTTCACCGGATCTGGATTTTGAGGTACCCCTGAAAGCATGCTTAAGAGAATTGGTCAACAATTCGTTTACTACCAATCCACAAGGCATCGCCAGATCAATATTAATAAAGGGGTTTTGCATTTCCACATGGTTGTACACCCTTGCCTTTGATTTGTAGGCACCACTGAGGTTGGATGAGATCCGCAACAGGTAGTCTTCAAAGCGGATATCGGAAAGATTTTCTGACTTATAGAGGTCTTCATGCACAAAAGACATGGCAGCAATCCGTTGCTCAAGCTCCCTGAAAGACAACACTTTTTCCTCATCATCAAAATGGCGGCTTTGCAACCTTGTAAGAGAAGTAATAACCTGCATGTTATTCTTAACCCTGTGATGTATTTCCTTGATCAATGTTTCCTTCTCCTTCAGGTCTTCAAGCATTTTCTGCTCTGAATTACGTGTAAAGGTGATGTCTTCAATCATCAGGCTGACACTCTGCACCAATTCATCATCCTTTTCAAAAACCGGATTGCAGAAGAATTTAAAAAATGAGCTTCTTCCATTATCAGAAAACTCCTTCTCCAGTTCTCTGGAATATCCTTTAAGGGCATCCATGATCAATCCGTTGGAAAGCTCCCTGATGAACAGGTTCTCCATTCCGGCCAGTGATTTTTTCTCTTGGAGAGCAATGCCAAGAAATTTTTCTGACCATTGGATTGCTTTGGTGTTACTGGCCACGATATTTAATTCACTATCCAGCAATAGCATTCCGTGGGCATGGGTTTTCAGGATTGCCCTGAGGTCGTTGTCTGTTTTGCGGATGGCCTTCTCTGCTTCATTTTCTTTTTTCAGCAGCATAATGCGGTTACGTTGCCTTAGCAATGCAAGGGTAAATAAACCAATAACCAGCAAAATAAATATCAGTAAACCCAGTATAAGCGATAGGGTTCTTGATTGCTGAAGCTTGAGTGCACTGAGTTCTGTTTCCTGCTCCAGGAACTCTATACGCTGCTGTTGTTCGCGTGCCTTGTAGCCAATTTCCAGCTCACTGATCTGTCTTGTTTTCTGCTCATCCAGAATGCTCTGACTCACCTTAAAATGCTGGCGTGAGTATTCATAGGCATTCCTGTAATCACCTATATGGGCATAGAATTCGGAGAGGTTCGCAAGAGCAGTTTGCACAATGAACATGAAGTTGTGTGCCTGAGCAATTTCGAGTCCTGATCTGGTATTTGCAATTGCATCTCTGGGATTTCCGGCTCTAAAATAGCCTGACCCCATGCTTATGAGCGATGTTGCTATCATGCGGTTATCGCCCAGCTCAGTGGCCATTTCATTGGCACGGCGATAATAGTCTATGGCAGTTTCATAATTATTTTGCTCTTCATACAAGGCACCAAGGTTGTTGTAACTTTCAACAATGCCTGTCCTGTCGCCAATCTGCACTCTCAGAGCCAGACTTGCCTGTAAAAACTCAGCCGCTTTTGAATACTCATTCTTTTGTTGATAAACCAGTCCAATATTTGACTTGGTTGCTGCCACCCTGTGACTGAATCCCATTTGCTGAAAAATATCATGCGAACGGGTATAAAGCTCCAGGGCATCACCCCAGTTTGAGAGCTGAAAATGGATTCCGCCCAGATTATTATAGGTCTGGGCCATGCCTTCCTGATTGTTGCCAAGCATATAGAAATCGAGGGCCTGCTGGAAAAAACCAAGTGCTTCCACCAGGTTGGCCTGACGTGCCTCAACGATCCCCAGACTATTGTAGGCCACAGCAATGCTTGTAGTATCATTCAGCTGACGATAAACTTCAAGCGCTATAAGGTAATACTCCCTGGCAATATCAAATACACCTTGCCGGCTGTATACAATACCAATGTTATTCATAAGCCGGGCCAGATTATTATCAATATCTTCGCGGTGTGTGGCAAGATAAAGCTCCCTGAGACCTTCCAGGATTTCCCTGGCAGCCAGAAAATTCTCCAGTGCTTTGTCAAAATCTCCCTGGTCCGAAAGTACGATCCCAATGTATCGCAGGCTTTTTGCCCTAAGCAGATCAGCATCTGGAGTTAAGGCTCTGTGAGTAATTTGTGATGCATGGGCTGAAGCCTCGTTATAGGCTTTTTCATAGTAGTGCATTGCCTGGGAAGGGTCGGTATACTCAAAGAGGTCGCCGATCTGGATATACATATTCCCCTTTTCAATATGATTATCCGTTGCTTCTACCTGTTGCAAAAGACTGTCTACAACATCTGCAAATACTACAAAGGGCACAAACAATAGTAGTACCGGTAAAAACTTGCGAATAAACATCAGAAAGGGGAAAAATAATTACTTATCAGTAGCCTTGATATAAAACATAAGAATCGTGTTCAACTCTCTTACGTTTCGTTCAGATTCAACCAGCTTAGTGTTTAGGTCTTCGATCTTTTCCTTGGCTTTGAGCAACTTATACTGAGACACATCACCTATCCGGGTAATTTTCACAGCATCAGATAGCAGGGATTCATAGTCTTTTATAAGAGATTTGAAGGCCTGGAGCACATCTTCAGACGAAGCATCTTTATTTTCCAGGATGCTTGCATAATGATCCAGCTTATCGTATTCCTTACTAAAAA
This sequence comes from Bacteroidales bacterium, assembly GCA_007135645.1. Lineage (GTDB taxonomy): Bacteria > Bacteroidota > Bacteroidia > Bacteroidales > UBA7960 > SKVR01. The sequence goes on along the minus strand of SLIL01000001.1, from coordinate 10,198 downwards.
CCTCTTTTGTCTTATCGACTCTCCTGTTATCAACCATAAGAATTTGCCTTTGACATGATTAAATAGAATCTACCGGAATCAGTTGGTAGTTAACATCAATTTCCATAAATAGCCTTTCACCGTTATCCAGACTGTCTTCATCATCCTCGGTATAATACCAGTTTACGTTGATATCTTTGCCTTGCTCAGAATACTTTTCCAGGATCTCCAGGATATTTAAAAAGGATTTTGATGTACTTGTATTGAAGTAATAGATGTAAAAATTTACAGTGAGTTTATGGTTCCCCTCATCAAGGAAATTTTCAATCCATTCGGACACAGGCCTGTAAAATTCATTCGCATTCTCAGGATAACTTGATCCATATATCCTGATTTCTGCATTTCCTGAATCAGTTTTGATTTCAGGTGTGTATTTTGTCGCCTCTAAATTCAAGTTTTCCATAATGAAAATTTATCCTATTAATATTTTAGAACTTAAATAAAAATTAAATTTACTATCCCCAGAACTTTCAAATGAATAAACAATGGGCTGGCCGGATCTTCTTGCTATATCAATAAATCCCAGGCCCGCTCCTTTACTTTCAGATTCCGCTGATTGTCTTCTTTTTTGCAAATAATGATCTTTAAGTTCATCTTCGTTCATTGAGTTTATCAACTCACATTTTTTTGTCAACAGTGCTTTTTGATGTTCGCTAACCTGGTTCACCGTCACCAGGTTATATCCATCAGGGGTATTGAATACCAAAACACTACCCAATCCAATTTCTTTCCCGTTTGAATCGGCTTTACTGTTGCTGTAATGGAGAATGTTTTGTGTCATTTCAACATAAATGGCAAATATTCTGTTGACAATGGTGAGCGGGTGAGAATGGTGCAGTTCACTTCTTAAAACCTCGCCCAGGCCCACAATTACATCTTGAGACATTACCCCGTTGAAAGCTATCATTGTATTTCCATTAATATCCTTAACGAAATCCGTTGATAATAACTCCTCAATAGTTTTCTCCATTACTTGTTTGTTAGTTTGAGATACTAAGTTCATTGGCTTTATTGATTGTTTTGGCAAAATTAGCTTTTTATTTCAAATATTTTACAGTCAAAACAAATTAATTTAGGTGTAAAGCCACAAATTATGCTTTTTTTCCAATTAAAGGAACAAATCTGAATTGGCCAAATTCTTCTTTTTCAAAAACACCTTCTGCCGTTTTTTTCACTCTGAGCATAACCTGATTTGCACCTGCACCTACAGGTATTACCAGAAAACCTCCTTCCTTGAGCTGTTGCAGCAATGCCTCAGGGATCTCAGGAGCTCCTGCCGTAACAAGTATCTTATCGAATGGGGCAAAGGAAGGTAATCCTTTGTATCCATCGCCATAAAACAGCTTTGGAAAGTACCCCATTTTTTCAAGCAAAAACTTAGCTTTCTGAAACAAGGGACGATGCCTCTCAACGCTGAAAACCTTAGCGCCCATTTCAACAAGCACACAAGCCTGATACCCACTGCCTGTACCAATTTCAAGAACCTTTTCATCTTTCTTCACCTCAAGTAACTCGGTTTGAAAGGCCACTGTATAGGGCTGACTGATAGTTTGACCCAACCCAATGGGAAAAGGCTTATCCTGATACGCTATCTCGGTAAAGGTAGTATCCAGAAAAAAATGGCGTGGAATCTTCTCTATGGCTCCCAATACCCTTTCATCTTTAATACCTTTACCCCTGATGCTTTCAGCAAGCTTTCTTCGCATTCCCTTATGTCGATAAGAATCAACCATTAAAACATTTCTGGCTTCCGGATGCCCGGAAAAGTTATCAACAAATCAAAAAGATGCTCTTCACAATACGTCAAATAAACACGATTAAACTTTAATAAATAAGCAAAAGGTTTATGGCCATTCTCAAAAAAATATACTTTTGCAAAGTGATCGCGATACAATTTAGGGATACGCCAAGTTAACGGTAAGGTTACACTTAAGCAGAAAATAAATACGAAAAAATATCGCATTTCGAAATTTTGCAAGTCATGCTGTTAGGCAGCGACGAATTATAAGTAAGAGCTATCTAAGGACAAAAATAATTAATTAATTACGAAATTTTAAAAAAAGTGAATAAAATTGGCGTTTTTGGTGCAGGGCACCTGGGAAAAATACATATCAAATGTATACTGGAATCCGAAAAGTTTGAACTGGTTGGGTTTTATGACCCCAATGAGCCCAATGCCCTTGAAGTGGAAAAAAAATTCGGGATAAAAAAGTTTTCAACAGCCCATGAGCTTACTGAAGCTTGCGACATTGCCGATATTGTAACCCCTACCCTTTCTCATTATGATTGCGCTTCAGCAGCCCTGAAAAAGTTTAAGCATGTATTTATTGAAAAACCCCTGACTACCAGCTTAACTGAAGCCCGAAAGCTTATTGATCTTGCCAAGGAAGCCAATGTAAAGGTTCAGGTAGGTCATGTGGAGCGTTTCAATCCGGCATTTCTTGCTGCCATGCCGCATCTTGAAAACCCCATGTTTGTAGAAGCCCATCGTCTGGCACTTTTTAACCCCCGGGGAACCGATGTACCTGTAATCCTTGATTTGATGATCCATGACATTGATATTATTTTGAGTGTGATCAAATCGCCGGTAAAAAAAATCAATGCCAGCGGAGTGGCCGTGGTTTCTGACAGCCCGGATATAGCCAATGCGCGCATAGAGTTTAACAATGGGTGCGTTGCAAACCTTACTGCCAGCCGCATCTCCATGAAGAATATGCGCAAATGTCGCTTTTTTCAAAAGGATAGCTATGTGGCCGTAGATTTTTTAAACAAAGAATCGGAAGTTATCCGCATGAAGGATGCCCCGGCAGAGCCAGGCCCTTTCTCTATGATTCTGGACCTTGGTGAAGGGAAAGCCCAGAAAGAGATTTTTATTGAAAAACCGCAGGTAAAGCCCATCAATGCCATTAAAACCGAACTGGAAACGTTTTACGAATCCATTGTAAACAACACCCAACCCCTTGTTACTATTGAAGATGGTTATAACTCCCTGGATCTTGCCTATAAGATCATGGAAAAGATCAAATTCTGATTCTTATATCAATCATTTTTCTGAATTTACCATTTTAAATCCTGGCTAAAACAGCCGGGATTTTTTAACAATCAGAGTCCCGGAAATTTTGGCATTCTAACCCTGGAAAAGAAGAAACAAAAGGGTTGCAAAGATTATTTGAAAAAAACATAAGGTTAAAATACTTTTAAGTATTTTTCTTCGTTTCTATTCAATAAATAACCACCTCTGTATAACAATAACCACTTGCCAGGCCCATTACTGTAGTTAAAGAACAGATCAAAAACAAAACCAGCAAAGCGTGAACAAAAAACTACAAAAACTTCAGGTGATCAAATACATTATTGCCGATTTTTTTTCTGCCTTTTTTTCCTGGTTTCTTTTTATTGCTTACAGGCAAAACAACATCAATGGCAAATTCAGTCATATTACCAATGAAATTTTCATTGATGATAATCTTTTGCTTGGCATTATTATTATTCCCATATTCTGGTTGTTGCTTTATACGTTAAGTGGCAGCTATAAAAAAGTATTACGCCGGTCAAGGCTCAATGAATTTGCCCAAACGCTTCTCGTTACGTTCATAGGTGTTTTAATTATATTTTTCGCCGTTTTACTTGGCGATGAAGTAAAAACCAATGCCGATTATTATCGCTCCTTTGGCGTATTGTTTTTACTTCATTTATCCTTTACTTCTGTTTTCCGCTTTATTCTTTCCTCCATTACCACTCACCGAATCCATAATCGCATTATTGGTTTTAATACCATTATTGTAGGCAGCCAGAAAAAAGCCTATAATATCTACCGGGAAATGGAGTCGCAAAAAAAATCCTCTGGAAATAAGTTCATTGGTTTTGTAAATGTTAACCTGTATGATAATTATCTCATGCAGGAACATTTGCCCAGGCTGGGATGGTTTAAAGACCTGAAATCTATTATTGAGCAACATCAGGTTGAAGATGTGATCATTGCATTAGAGGCGAGAGAACATAAAAACATAGGAGTGATCCTTGCAGAGCTATACCAAACCAATGTAATAATAAAAATTATACCAGAGATGCACGATATTTTACTTGGCTCCGTCAAAATGACATCCATCTTTGATGCCCCTATCATACAGATACAGCAGGGGTTGATGCCTGCCTGGCAACAGTATATCAAACGGTTTTTGGATGTGAGTGTTTCAATTTGCGCATTGATTCTTCTCTCCCCGGTGTATTTGTTTACGGCAATCGGGGTAAAATTATCTTCCAAAGGGCCTGTATTTTACAGCCATGAACGCATTGGCATCAACGGCAAGCCTTTTAAAATGCACAAATTCAGATCCATGTATGTTGATGCTGAAAAGAATGGCCCACAGCTAAGCTGTGAGGATGATCCGCGAATTACCCCTTTTGGGAAGTTTATGCGTAAGGTACGCCTGGACGAGATCCCTCAGTTTTACAATGTTGTTATTGGAAATATGTCGCTGGTAGGTCCAAGGCCTGAAAGGTTGCATTATATCAATCTCATTGTTCAGAAGGCACCTCATTACAAATTATTACAGAAAATCAAGCCCGGAATCACATCCTGGGGGCAGGTGAAATACGGTTATGCGGAAAATGTGCCTGAAATGATAGAGCGGTTAAAGTATGACTTGCTATACCTTGAGAATATGTCGCTGGTGGTTGATTTTAAAATCCTGATCCACACGGTATTGATTATAATTCAGGGGCGTGGGAAGTAAAATTAAAGGATATCCATACCTGTTTTTCTGTTTTTACAATGCCCCCATTTCAATAAGCTGAATAATTTCTTCAATCAATCTGTCCTCTCCGTAGGGATCATATTCTGTTTTAAGGTTGTACCCAAACAACCTGCCGAAAGACTGCCAGAAAACTGCAGTGAATGCTCCCCTGAAATCCCTTAACACATCATAGGATGTGTGTTTGGTTTCCCGGTCAATAAGTTTTATAAGAATATGCCCCTGAGAAATGGTAAGCCTTCGCAACTCCCCCTCAAATTGTTCTTTGATCTCCTGTTCAATCTGCCTGGTCATCCTTCTGCGTTGAGCCTCAGAATCTATATCGGCCAGCATTTCACTGTACTCCTGAAACTTGATGCCGGCAAGCCGTGCATAAGGATAAACTCTTTTAATATTTCTGACCAGCCGGTTGTATCGGGCTTCTTCAAAACGGTTGGCAAACACCCTGGGTGCAACAAAGGGGACGGCAGGCAACTGAATGTAAGGTATCGTATCGCCTTGGTATACAACAGCCCTGCGTGTTTCGCCGGGATTATCCTGGGCAAACACCGGGCTTGCCGACAAAATAATCGCACCAAAAAGCAAAACAGTTGTAATTGTTTTAAGTTGCTGCATCATGATCTTGTAATTAATTCCGGCACTATATATGCGCTAAAAAGCGAACAGCCTTATCTATTGCGTCAAATAATATGCCAAAAAAAGCACCTGCAATACAGGTGCTTAAGATACTATATTTTTCGGAAAAATCAAAACTATCAGGCAACCCTAAGTCTTCCCAGGTTATGAGCATTTAACTGATTTTGAGCATACTCAAGGGTGATATTGATTTTTTCATGCTTCTTGTTTGAGGGAGCATTATACATGGCATCCAGCATGATAAGCTCGCAAATTGACCTCAACCCTCGGGCGCCCAAACGAAACTCAACTGCTTTTTCTACTATATAGTCAAAGACTTCATCATCAACGGTAAGCTCCACCTCATCCATCTCGAAAAGCTTAACATATTGCTTTATCAGGGCATTTCTGGGTTCGGTAAGAATTCGCCTTAATGCATCTTTATCCAGCGGATTAAGAAATGAAAGTACAGGCAGACGACCAACCAGCTCAGGAATTAACCCAAAACTTTTCAAATCCTGGGGAGCAATATACTGCAAAAGGTTTTCACGATCGATAGCTTGCTGATCCTTGCCTATATTGTAACCGATGGCATTGGTCTGCAGGCGTGATGAAATCTTTTTCTCAATTCCGTCAAAAGCTCCTCCGCAAATAAACAAAATATTATTGGTATTGATCTGGATCATTTTCTGCTCAGGATGCTTTCTGCCACCCTGAGGGGGTACATTAACAATGGAGCCTTCAAGGATCTTAAGCAGTGCCTGCTGAACCCCTTCGCCAGAGACATCACGGGTAATGGAGGGATTATCGCTTTTGCGGGCAATCTTATCTATTTCATCAATAAATACAATCCCCCTCTCGGCAGCAGCTGCATCGTAATCGGCCACCTGAAGCAACCGCGACAGGATGCTCTCCACATCTTCACCCACATATCCTGCCTCCGTAAGAACAGTGGCATCAGCAATACAGAACGGAACCTGCAGCATTTTGGCAATGGTTCTTGCCATGAGGGTTTTGCCGGTCCCGGTTTCACCCACCAGTACAATGTTCGACTTTTCGATCTCAACATCATCTTCTTTTTTTGATGTTTTTGCGACGGTAGTTTTGCGGCCGATCCTTTTGTAATGGTTGTAGACTGCTACCGACAGTACTTTTTTCGCTTCATTCTGCCCAATAACGTATTGGTCGAGATGTGTTTTGATCTCTGAGGGCTTTAAAAGCTTAAACGAGGGTATGCTATCCTTTTTGCGGAGCTTGTCTTCTTCGGCAACAATGAGCTGGGCCTGATCTACACATCGGTTGCAGATATGGGCATTGATACCGGAAATGAGCATCTCAACATTTTTGCCTTCACGGCCGCAAAAAGAGCATTTTCTGTTGTCTTTTGACATAATTAATCATATTAAGATCCTGCAACAGCAGGTAAAACAGCATATAACAAAATGCCTTAAAATTATTACAGCGATCAGGACCTTTTTTTGGAAGCAGACAGCACCTCGTCAATCATTCCATACTCAAGAGCTTCTTCGGAAGTCATCCAGTAATCCCTGTCAGAATCTTTCCATATCTTATCATAGTCCTGCTTTGAATGCTTTGCAATAATTTCGTACAATTCCTTTTTAAGCTTCAGAATTTCACGTGCCGTGATTTCGATATCGCTGGCCTGACCTTCTGCGCCGCCCATGGGCTGATGAATAAGGATACGGGAATGCTTCAATGCAGTTCTTTTACCCTCATGCCCGGCACACAGCAACACAGCACCCATTGAAGCTGCAATACCTGTGCAGATCGTAGCAACATCAGGCGCAATATACTGCATGGTATCATAAATCCCCAGCCCGGCATATACAGAACCTCCCGGCGTATTCAGGTAGATCTGGATATCCTTCCGGGAATCTACCGACTCAAGAAAGAGCAACTGTGCCTGGATGATATTGGCCACATAATCGTTGATGGGTACCCCGAGAAAGATGATCCGGTCCATCATCAAACGACTGAATACATCCATAGTAGCTACATTTAATTGCCTCTCTTCAATAATAGTTGGGCTTATGTAATTACCGTAAACTGATGTGTAGTTGTGCAGCGTTGTACTGCTGATTCCCATATGCCTGGTAGCATATTTCTGAAATTCATCTTTTGGTATCATGGTAGGTTGGTTTTAGTCTGTTGGCTGATTTTTTGATTTATATTTTTCGGTCATTTCATTAACAAACTCATCGTAGGTAACTTCCTTTTCATCAAGCTTGAGTTTTTCTTTGAAGAGATCCAGAATTTTTACATCAAACAGCTGATCGTAAACTTTTTTGAGCTCATCCTGGTTGGATGCAATGCGTTTTACAAAATCGTTCAGCACTTCTTCTTCAGGATCGTTCTGACCATATTGCTTCAACTGCTGACGCATATAGTTTTTCAGATAATCCGAGACTTCTTCATTTTTTACTTCAATTTTGTGCTCCTTGATAAGGTGATTTTCAATGAGCTGCCACTTGAATGAGTCCGCAAAAGAAACAAATTCTTTTTCAACTTGTTCAGGCGTTATTTCCTTGTTGTCTTTGTTGGTTTCCAGCAACCATCTTTTCAGAAAATCTTCCGGAAGCGATAAGTCAGCTTTCTCCAGCAATGTTTTAATGGCTTCATTTTTAAAGTTTCTGTCCACATCGGCCTGGTATTGCTTCTGCAACTGCTCTCTGATAAATTCCCTGAAAGCAGCCTCATCCTTAATTTCAGCCTCTGGAGCTATCTTTGCAAATAATTCTTCATTCAGCTCAGCAGGTTCTACTCTTGATACTCTTTCTACTGTAAACCGGTAATTTTTTCCATAGTTTTCCAGTTCTTCCTTTTTCACACCCAGCATGGATGCCATTTCTGTTTCATTCTCAACAGCCTTAACAAGGTCAATATCAATAGTATCTTCAGCTTTTAGACCAATAAGGCTCTTTTTGATCTCATCATCCTTAATGTACTGGATGTAAATATTGGAACTGTTTTTCAGACCATCTTCAATTATATTGCCATCGCCATCAAGCTCAGCAAAAGAGCCATAAAGCAGGTCTTCATCCTCCGCAGTTTCGGGGTTTGTAAATTTCCCCTGTCTTTTTCTGATGTCAGCAATGGTTTCGTCAATAGTAGGGTCCTCAACCTTTATCTTATGATACTCAACAGAAATGTCTTCGTTGAGTTCCATATTGATTTCGGGTGCAAGACCTATTTCGTAAACAAACTCAAAATCGGTTTGTGCATCCCAGTCAATTTCCTTTGTTTTTTCGTTGTCAGGCAGCGGATTACCAAGAATATTCAGCTCCTGCTCCTTGATATAATCATAAAGAGAGTCTACCAGTACTTTATTCACCTCTTCAACAAGCACACTCTTTCCATACAATTTTTTCACCATGCCCATGGGTACTTTCCCTGGTCTGAACCCAGGCATCTGGGCCTTTTTTTGCATATCTTTCAGCGCTTTGTCTACTTTTTCGCTATAGTCTTCTGCATTGAGCTGAATCGTTAAATTGGCAGTGAGGTCGCTTGTTTTTTCCTTAACAATATTCATATAAATAAAACTTTTAAGAGTTACGGGGCCCAGTGACTAATTTTTGGCCCGTACATCAAATATAATACTTGTTTAATTAAATGGTATACAGATTCAGATAAATACAAAATACCCCGTTAGATTGGTTGGATTCATGTATCTTACGGGGCAAATTTCATACTATCTCATTGTGCGGATGAAGGGACTCGAACCCCCACGCCTCTCGGCACCAGATCCTAAGTCTGGCGCGGCTACCAATTACGCCACATCCGCGTTTTGTTTTGGGAGTGCAAATATACGACAATTTATGTTTATGGCGAACAAAATTTTACACATAAAAAAACCACACTTTTTCTAATGTGCAAAACCTGACTTGTGGAGTAAAAACCAGCTTGTTAATTAGCTGTCTGGCAAGGAGATCAATTCATTTCTTCCAGGGGAAGGGAGAATGTGAAGGTAGTACCCTTATTGAGCTCGCTCTCAAAACCAATGGCGCCACCCTGCTTCTCAACAAACTCTTTGCAAAGCAACAACCCCAGACCACTGCCCTTCTCGTCCATGGTGCCATAAGTAGAATGCAGTGTGTCTATCCTGAAAATCTTCTTCTGGCTCTCTTCGGTCATTCCAACACCATTGTCTTCAATAGATATAAAAACCTTGTGATCTTTGATTTCACTGCTGATCACGATTTCTCCATTCAAATCGGTATACTTCAGTGCATTTGACAAAAGGTTACGGATCACCGTATCGGTCATATTTTTATCAGCCCATACCGGGGTATCGTCATCCACCTTATCAACCAATGTTATCTGCTTTTCAAGGGCATTGTTTTTAAACAGCAGAAGATTATCCTTTACTATTTCATGAATGGCAATATATTCGGGCCTGTATTTTATCTTTCCGGTTTGGGTTCTGGACCATTGCAAGAGGTTTTCCAGCAGGTTGTTGATTTTCAGTACTGACTTATCCAGCTCCAGTGCCAGATCTTTCAGTTCCTGCATCGACATGCTGGAGATATCTCTTTTCAGGATACGGGAGAAACTGACAATCGCAGCAAAAGGATTTCTGAGATCGTGTGAAATGATAGAGAAGAATTTGTCTTTGGTAGCATTAACCTCAATTAGGTGCTTTTCAGACTCTTTTAACTTGTGGTTGGATATATTCAGCTGATGATTCAGTTCCTCGTACTTTTTCTTCTGCTCCAGCAGGTTGTGGTTGAGCGCCACCAGCTTTTTATTGTTTTCTTCTATTTCATTTTTCT
>SLIL01000349.1 GCA_007135645.1 Bacteroidales bacterium | reverse complement strand
TCTTTTCAGTGGGGCCTTACACCCCGGCACCATACACCCGCTTTTATCATTGCATATTTCCTGGTTATTGTCACGGTTAATCTTTTCCTTTATTTTCATGTGTTAAGAAAGCACTTTTATAGTATGGAGTTACTTCAGAACAAGGAGAGGTATGAGGCCTTGTTCAATAATCTTTCAATTGGTGTTATCATGCTTGATAAGAACCTGCATGTGCAGGAAGCCAATGATGTTATGAAAGAATGGTTTCCCGATGTAAGATCCCCGGGCAAGAGGTTTTGTTACGACCTGTTTCATCCTGAAAACAAAGGTGCTCCTTGTGCAGGGTGTCCTGTAATAGATTGCTTTACAGAAGGAAAAACGGTTTCTCTGGAGCAAAGAAAACAATCTGCTGAAGGTGAACGCATCTACCGTTTGGTTGCTAATCCTATGTTTGACCAAAACAATAAGGTATATGCTGTAATAGAAACCCTTGAAGATATTACCAGCCAGGTGCAGGTACAGGAAGATATTTATAATCAGAAAGAAACCTTCAGTTCGCTGGTAAACTCTTTGTCAGATGTGATCTATACCCTTGATAAAGAACAAAAGCATACAGGAGTTTATGGCGACTGGGTGGAAAAACAAGGATTAAATGCTGATTTCTTTCTGGGAAAATCATCACGTGAACTGTTTGGTTCTGAGGCATCTGCAGTTCATGAGGAAGCTAACCAGAAAGCACTGCAGGGTGAATCTGTAGTATATGAATGGGAAGTTGGTGAAGGGGAAAATGCCAAATACTTTCAGACTTCGGTATCCCCTTTGCGCAATGCTCAGCAGGAAATTACGGGCCTTGTAGGGGTGGGGAGAGATATAACCTCTCTAAAGCAGGCCCAGCTTTCCATTAAGCATAACGAAGAGATCTTCAGGGCCCTGGCCAGTAATTCCACAGCAGGGATATTTCTTTTCAGTGAAGGACGATTTGTTAGTGTAAACCGGGCTGTAACTGAAATCTCGGGATATACTGAACAGGAGCTGTTGCAAATGACTAACCTGGAGGTTGTGCATCCTGAGCATCGCGACCTTGTAAGCCAAAGGGCCCGGGCACGGTTTGAAGGTGACACTTCCATTCCAAACCAGTATGAAATAAAAATCCTTACCAGGTCAGGGCAAACCAGGTGGGTTGATCTCAGCATCACCTTAATAGAGTTGGAAGGCAAACCAGCTACAATAGGCACTTTGTTTGATATCACCGGCAAAAAAGAGGCCGAAGAAAGAATCGTTAGTCAAAATAAGTTTTTCCAGACGGTGGCGGATATTTCCACTTCTTTTATTACGGCAAAGCAGGATAATATTGATCGCAAGGTAGATGACATGCTGCAAAAATGTGGTGAATTTCTTAGGGTAGACCGCACTTTCCTTTTTCAGTTTACAGAAGATTTGGAATATATGTCTAATACCCATGAATGGTGCGCCAATGGTATTAAGCCAGTGAAAGATGAGGTGCAGGACTACCCTGTTAATGAGCTGCCCTGGATTGCCCAGCTGGTTGAATCACGTCAGGTGCTCTATGTTCCCGATGTGGATGCTCTTCCCGATGAATTTGAAGCCGACAAAAAGGAGCTGCAAAGGCAACAGATAAAATCCGTTCTGGTGGTTCCGATCATTAAAAGTGATCATGTGATCGGGTACTTTGGTTTCGACGCAGTGAGAGAAAAAAGGGAGCTGGATGAAGAGCAGGTTCAGCTGATGAGTGTATTGGCCAATATCCTGGGAGATGCCCTGGTAAAGGTTTCATCCGAGAATCAACTGAGGGAGTTTAACGACAGGTTTAACCAACTGGCAATGCAAAGCCGCACCGTTACCTGGGAGATCAGTCCGGATGGACTATATACCTATATCAGTCCGGTAGTGAAAAGCCTGCTGGGGTATGAACCAGAGGAGATCATTGGCAAGAAATATTATTACGATCTGTTTCCTGTAAAAATCAGGGATGAATACATTGCCAGCATTGAAGAAAAGCATACACAAAATGAACCCTTTACCGGTTTTGTGAATGAACTGCGGGCAAAAAACGGAGACCATGTATGGGTCACCACCAACTCTATGCCCGTGCTGGATGAAAAAGGAGATCTGATAGCATACAGAGGTATGGATCGCGATATTACCCTTCAAAAGCAAATGGAAGAAGCCGTAATATATACTTCGGCATTGCAAAAGATGGCCGTAGAGGTATCTTCTGAATTTATCAGTGCTGATCATACCAATGTATTGCAGAAAATCAATGATGCACTGAAGACTGTGGCGGAGTTCCTTCAGCTGGACCGCGCCTATGTCTTTCGCTTCAAACCAGGGGCCGAAACCTATAATCTGCTGTATGAGTGGTGTGCTCCGGGAGTTAAGCCTTCTTTTGAAAATTCACAGGAGCTTTTGAATGTTGAAGATTTTCCATGGTGGTTCAGGCAGATAAAAAACAGCAGCTCAGTAGTTGTAGAAGATGTTTATAAACTACCTGACGAAGCTCAAAAGGAAAAAGAACTTTTTCTGCAGATGGATATTAAATCCCTTGTGGGTTATCCATTTCTCTATCAGGATGAACTGGAAGGGTTTCTGGGTTTTGACGCTGTAAAGCAAAAAATAAACTTTACAGCAGAGCAGTTAAACGTTATGCAGCTTATTGCCAGGATTATTTCCGATGCATTTACAAGGAGCATGACTGAAAGAGCATTGCTTGAATCGGAAAAAGCAAACAGGGAGGTTGCTGCCCGCTACCAGGCATACATAGATGCCTCCAACACCGGAGCATGGGAATATGATCATAAAAACGGAATGGTCTGGTGCAGCCCTCAATACTTTGGAATGCTGGGAAGGGATACGAAGGACTATGGCCATGGAGACTGGCTTCATGCCCGGAAATTATGGGCTGAACTTTTACATCCGGGTGATGTGCTGCAGGCTTTAAGCTTTTTAAGTCAGTATATGAATAACCCTGAAGGCACCTATGAACAGGTGTACAGGATGAAACATAAAGACGGATCATACCGGTGGATCATGTCCAGAGGAAAAATCCTCCCCGATGAAAAAGGCTCTCCCACCGATATCCTTGTGGGAACGCACATTGACATTTCTCAACAGAAGAAATCTGAAGATATCATCCGGAATAAAAATAAAGAACTTGAGTCTTATTTGTATGCAGCTTCTCATGATCTCAGAGCGCCCATGGTAAATATTCAGGGCTTCACCAATCGCATTCAGAAACAAATAGGAAAGCTTGATCAGTATTTTGAAAATAAAAAGCCTTCCCAAGAGCATTCTGATGAAATCCACCAAATCATGCACGAAGGGATGCCCAGATCCATGTCATTTATTTTTGCCAGTGTAAAGAAAATGGATACCCTGATCAATGGTTTGTTGCTCATATCACGCACGGGAAGAGTTAAAATTACTCCTGTTAAGGTGGATATGGATAAATTAATGAAAGCTGTAGTAAAGAATTTCGGGTATCTGATCAATGAGCTCAATGCAACTGTTGTGCTTCAGAAGAATATGCCGGATTGCTTTGGTGATGCACTTTTAATTAACCAGTTGTTCAGCAATCTTCTTGATAATGCGATCAAATACAGAAAAGCCGGGGAACCATTAAAAATAGAAATAACCGGAACACGCCAAAATGATTTTGTAACCTATTCCATAAAAGATAATGGCATTGGCATTGAAGAGAAAAATATAAAAAAAATATGGGACGTTTTTTACAGGGTCAATGCCGATGATGACATAGGAGGTAGTGGTATTGGATTAAACTTGTCACTTAAGATCATTGAAAAACACCAGGGCTCTTTATGGGCACAGTCAAAACCCGGACAGGGTTCTGAATTTTTTGTCAGACTTAGTGCGGTTAATTTTATTGCAGACAACCTGTAGATTTGACATAGCAGGAGAGCAATAAAAGCAATTTTTGTGCATATTTGAAAAAGTTGTGGGGCCTTGCTTAAAGCCTTTTGAAGCTCATATTACGTAACATTTTTATAAATAAATCGTTTAAATGAGAGAAAATATTGCAATTAACTTTTTCAATATGGAATCCTTTAAGAAGATTGATATTTTGATCGCCGAGGATGATGACGGCCATGCTGAGCTAATTCTTGAGGCGCTGGAGGAAACCGGGATTAAAAATCCTATTCATCGATTTAAAGACGGAGAAGAGGCCTGGGAGTTTTTGTCTGGTACAGCAAAAATTGAGATGGAGACCAATGGACAGGGTTATCTGCTGCTGCTGGATATAAATATGCCCCGCATGGACGGTGTTGAAGTGCTGAAGCGGGTAAAGCAGAACCAGACCCTTAAGACCGTCCCGGTAATTATGCTTACCACCACAGATGATCCGCGCGAGGTGGATCAGTGCTATAAGCTGGGATGCAATGTTTATATCAATAAACCTGTGGATTTTGATAAATTTACTGATACCCTTAAAAAGCTTGGTCTGTTTATGCAGATAGTTAAGATTTAAAGTTTTGCTGGTATGCTGATTCTGATAGTAGAAGATGATCAGGGAATAGCCTTTTTACTTGCCGAATCTATTGAGGCAAAAGGGAGGGAGGTGCATCTGGCTCATAGCGGAGAGTCGGCCATGGAATTTATTGTTAAACAACAACCCGATCTGCTTATACTCGACTTCTCTCTTCCGGATATGAACGCTACCGGCCTTATTGCAAGGCTGAATGAAAAAGGAATTTCTGTCCCAAGGTTTATTGTATCTACAGGAAGGGGCGATGAAACCATAGCTGTAGAAATGATGAAGATGGGAGCCTATGACTATCTGGTTAAGGATGCCGGTTTGATCAGCAGAATGCCGGGGGTTGTTTCCAGGGCTTTGGCAGATATCAACAGGGAAAGAGAACTCAACGAGGCCATAGAAGCAAGGAAGCTGAGTGATCAGAAACTCATTGAAGAACAGAGCAGGCTTGCCAATATTATTATGGCTACCAATGCCGGAACATGGGAATGGGACCTGAAAACCAATAAAGCCATATTTAATGAACGTTGGGCTCAGATGCTCGGCTATACCCTCTCAGAGCTGGAGCCAACCACCTATAAAACCTGGGAAAGAACCATACATCCCGAAGATCAGCAGATAATTTCCCGACAATTGGAAGACCATTTTGCAAGGAAGACCGATAATTTTGAAGTGGAAGTGCGAGTCAAGCATAAAAATGGAAACTGGATATGGGTGCAAAGCAGAGGATGTGTACTAAACTACGACAAACAGGAGAAGCCTGCTCTTATGGCTGGCACCATGATAGATATCACTCATCAGAAGCAGAAAGAGCAATTAGAAAAGGAGTATCAGGTGGCCAAAGAGGCACTCTCCTTTAAGCAAAATTTTCTGGCAAGCATGAGCCATGAGATCCGTACCCCGCTTACCGGAATCCTTGGTATGATTGAGCTGATGAAAAAAACCGCACTTGACCATACGCAGCAGGATTATATGATCACCCTGAAAAATGCTTCGGAAAACCTCAGGGAGATCATCGATCAGGTACTGGATTATTCTGATATAGAGGCAGGTAAATTGAAAATCAAACCTGCTAAGGTTGAGTTGAGTTGTTTTATTGTCAAAGCGAGAGAGCTCTTTGAGAAAGTCTGCAACAAACCCATAGAATTTGAAGCTTCTGTCGATCCTCAATTACCTGTTGAGGTAATAACCGATTTCAAACGTATAATGCAAATTATCAATACGCTGGTAACTAATGCAATACGTTATTCCGAAAAAGGAAAAATCAGCCTTTCATTGAAAAGGGATATGGCTTCAGATGATCATAAACTAAAGATAAAGGTTGAGGTAAAAGACCAGGGAATGGGTATTCACCCGGATAAACATGATCAGATATTCTCTCCTTTTTCTGATGTGCACCATATTGATACCTCCTATTATGAAGGTACTGGCCTTGGTCTTGCCCTTTGCAAGGAACTTGTAAATATGCAGGGTGGTGAAATTGGTGTGGATAGTCAACCTGATGAGGGAAGTACTTTTTGGTTTACGTTTACTGCAACATATCCTGTGAACAATGTGAAAGAAACAATCCCAAATGATGATCAGCAGGAGATCTGGTCGGGAAGGGAGTTAAGAGTTCTGGTGGTTGAAGATAAACTGATCACGCAAAAGGTGGTAAAGCTGCAACTCAATGAACTGGGGTTTGAGGTGGATCTGGCTATAAATGGCAAAGTAGCCCTTGAAAAATTCTCTCCCGAAGCTTATGACCTGGTGCTCATGGATATTCAAATGCCTGTTATGGATGGCATTACTGCTATGAAAGAAATCAAAAAGAACTTTCCCGGTTACCGGCCCGTAATCGGGTTCAGTGCCAACTCCTTTGAAGGTGACAGGGAAAAATACATGAGCATGGGATTCGATGAATTTCTCAACAAGCCCATGCATGTGAAGTCCTTTCTTAAAGTAGTAAGGGAGTTTTTTAAACAAGACCTTCAGAGTCAATAAAAACCCTGAAGGCCTTTCCTTTAAGCTCGCATTTTATTCTTATACCCACAATCGCTAGTCAAACACCCCATAATCAGGATACATTTCCGGCATCTGGTCTTTTGGCTCATCGAGCCTCAGGTAATAGTCAAACCATTCCATAGTGCGCACAATGTAGTCGAGGCGGTGTACATTCATCCGGTTGCCATGCCCTTCTGCATTATACCAGATAAGCCTCACCGGCGCTTCTCCGTGCAGTTTTAGTTTGCGATAAAGCTCAAGCCCCTGTGAAGGAGGAACCCTGAGGTCCTCTGTGCCATGAAGGATCAATGTGGGAGTTTTGCTGTTGTGGGCATATTTAACGGGGCTGCGGCTGTAAACATCTTCCCATTTCTCGTGGGTCCAGTAACCCCAGTGCACATAATAGTCTTCCCAGGGGATATCGGTTGTGTTTCGCTTGGATATCTGGTTGCTGATCCCAACGAAAACCACCGCTGCAGCAAACCTGTCGGTATGCCGTGTGGCCGACCAGGCAGAGAAATAGCCTCCGTAAGATCCTCCGCCCATTCCCACGCGGTCTTTATCTACATAGCCAATCTCGATCAAATGATCAATTCCGTCCAGCACATCATCGTATTCAACACCTACCAGGTCTCCAAATCCGGCCATGGTAAAATCAACACCACGGCCCGAGCTGGCCCGGTAGTTTGGCATAAATACAAAGAAATCACGGGCAGTGGCAATCTGCCCCCAGATGGAATAGAAAGTGCTCCATCCATTTTTTACGGCTGCTTCGGGGCCACCATGAATGTAAACGATCATAGGATATTGCTTGCCCGCCTCATAGTTCAGAGGATACAGCAAAACGCCTTCTATGTCCTTCCCGTCGCGGGCATACCATCTTACCTTGGTTTGTTTGCTCAGTTCAACGTCTTTCAACCATGGGTTCAGCTCGGTATGTCGGTTGAGTCTTTTTCTGCGCAGCTCAAAGGTAAAGAGCTCTGAAGGGTGTTGCCAGGTGTTTCCTGCAAAGGCAATCAGCCCGTCCACATGATCAAAGCGATTGAATACCACTTTGCCTCCTTCAAGCACGATTTGTCTTGAGGGACGATCCAGGCGCTGTTCGCTCAACACGATATCAACACTCTCTTCTGCAGCATACAGGAGTGTGTTGTTGTCTTTCCATGCAAAATCAATCACACTCAGTTCCATGTCCTGCACATAGTTACGCAATTCTGCAAATGGCCTGGTGGAGGGCACATCGGTAACAAACAAACTTCCTTCCACAGAATCTTCCAGTTTCGATGCACCACGAAAAGCGAGCCTGGTACCGTCAGGACTCCAGGCCATATTGGCAAGTTTTCCGGGGTTGTCCATCAGCATGTTCATTTCGCCTGTTTCCATGTCCACTGTGTAAATGCGCTTAAACATGTACGAGTCATCCACAAGATTGCGGGGGGCAATGGCTGCTGCTGCCATCTTTTTGTCAGGGCTGAGCGTGAAGTCAAATACCGTAACACCCTCGGTTAACTGTGTTGCCTGGTGCGTTTTCATATCATAGCGATACAGGTTCAGATGCCGGTATTCTTCTTCAAAAACATCAATGTTGAAGCCTCTGCTCCTCAGGTGGCGGCGCATGGGATCTTCTGGTGAGATGGATACAATGGCAAGGGTGTTTGCATCGATAAACTCATAGGAGTTGATGCTTGCTGTGTGTTGTGTGAGTGGATAAGATTCCCCACCTCTCAGGTTGATGGCATATACCTGCACCCCCGGCAGATCGGGGAAATTGGCCCTGAAGGTAATGGCTTTTCCGTCCGGGGTCCATCCCAGGGAAAAAATGGAACGGTTGCCGGTAATAAATGGAACCGATTCCTGGGTTGTAACATTGAATACATGCAACTCACGGTAATCCCCACCTGCTGCATCAGTAAAGGGACGCGGAACATTTACGGAGTAGGCAATATGGCTTTTGTCGGGCGAAATGGCCACCTCCACGGCGGATTGAATATCAAAAAGGTTCTGTGGTGTGATAGTGCTTTGTGATTGTGCCAGAAATACGGCGGAAATCAACAAGCTGGTTAAATAAAGTTTTCTGATGTATCCTTTCATAGCGATTTAAGATTAAGGGTTAAAAGACTTATTTTGATAAGATATAAGGTTAATGGGTCAATTCTTCCTGCCAGTAAAAACAATCCCCGAACTGCATTTTCAGGTTTTCAGGCGCAGTGGTTTCAAATAGTCCGAAAACCGCCGCACCACTGCCGCTCATGGAGGCATAAAGAGCGCCGGAATTGTATAGCTTATCTTTTATTTCTGCAATAATGGGGTATTGTTTAAAAATACCCGGCTCAAAATCATTGGAAAGCAGCGAAGACCATTCTTTTACGGGGGTCTTTATAATTTCGCTTAACTGAAGTTCCGGATACCCGGGTTTTATGGAGGCAAAAGCCTCTCTGGTGCTGATATGTAATGGGGGCATAACCAAAACTATGGTAAACCCTTTAAGGTTGAGTTCAATGGGTTTCAGGATCTCGCCCCTGCCCGAGGCTATGCAGGGAGTATTGTAAACGAAAAAGGGGCAGTCGCTTCCCAGTCTGGCTGCCAGTTGAAGCAGCTCCTCGTCAGGCAGTTTCAGCCCGAACATATCGTTAATTGCCTTCAGGGTAAATGTTGCATTGGCACTGCCTCCACCAAGACCAGCACCAATGGGTATCCTTTTATGAAGATGCATTTGCAGCGGGGGCACCTGGTATACATTATGCATCAATTGCCAGGCCTGTTCGCAAAGATTGTCATTTTTACTTGCTGGAATACTAAGACCCGATGAACCAATCGCGCTTTTACCGTTTTTAGAAGGGATGATCTCCAGGCAATCATTGAGTGCCAGGGGGTAAAAAACCGTGTTCAATTCATGAAAGCCATCATCCCTCTTGTAAAGGATGTGCAGACCAAGATTGATTTTGCAGTTGGGAAATACGATCATTTTCGGATACAAACCTAATGATTTTTTGGGAATGTTTGAAATACACTGACAATATAGTTTGAATGCAGAACAAAGCACGAAAAATTCTGTCGGAACTTTTTAAAAGATCAGGCATATCAAAGTAAAAATTCATTGTATAAAAGATTTAAAAATTGATTCGTTTTGATTTCATATTTTATATTTTTGTGTTGCTTATTGCAAATTCATCTAATTTAAAAGAAATCTTATGTCTCCAATTCTGAATACGGTGATCTCCTGGTTTTTGAAACAGCGCGTTTCGCAGATCGATTATTTTAAAGAGAACCCCCATCAGGCCCAGCATGACCTGCTGTTCGATCTTATTGAAAAAGCAAAGGACACCGAGTGGGGCCAGAAATATGATTATGCCTCCATCAAGAATGTTGAGACCTACCAGCAACGGGTTCCGGTTCAGGATTACGAGCAGGTAAAAGTTTATATTGAAAGATTGCGCAAGGGGGAGAACAACCTGCTGTGGCCCACAGAGATAAAATGGTTTGCCAAATCCAGCGGCACCACAAGCGACAAAAGCAAGTTTATCCCGGTAAGTAGTGAAGCTCTTGAAGATTGCCACATGAAAGGCGGTAAGGATATGCTTTCTCTCTATTGCAATTTCAGGCCCGATACACAGATCTTTTCAGGCAAGGGGCTGGTCATGGGCGGAAGCCACAGTGTAAGCGAATTCAGCAGCAATTCTTATTTTGGCGATATTTCTGCAATCCTGGTTCAGAACTTTCCTTTCTGGGCTGAGTTGATGCGCACCCCCGATATCTCCATTGCCCTGATGGACGACTGGGAAGTGAAACTCGACAAAATTGCCAACGCCACCATTACCGAAAATGTAACCAACCTCAGTGGTGTACCCTCCTGGAACCTGGTGCTGCTGAAAAAGATCCTTGAAATAACAGGCAGGAGAAATGTGCTCGAAGTATGGCCAAACCTGGAGCTGTTTATTCATGGAGGGGTGAGTTTTGCCCCATACCGTGAGCAGTTTAAAAAGCTCATTCCCTCAGATCAGATGTGGTATATGGAAACCTACAATGCATCGGAAGGGTTTTTTGGAATCCAGGACCGTCCCCACAACAATGAAATGCTCCTGATGCTGGATTATGGTATCTATTACGAGTTTATCCCCACCACCGATATTGGCTCCGACAACCCCAGGGTACTTACCCTTGAGCAGGTTGAAACGGATACCAATTATGCATTAATCATCTCTACCAATGCCGGGCTGTGGCGCTACATGATCGGTGATACCATTCAGTTTACAAGCATCAATCCCTATCGCATCCAGATCTCCGGACGCACCAAAAACTTCATCAATGCCTTCGGTGAAGAAGTAATTGTTGACAATGCCGAAAAAGCGCTTGATGCTGCATGCCGGGAAACAGGTGCTGTTGTGAGCGAGTATACTGCCGCCCCGGTGTTTGTGGAAGACAATAACTCCGCATCCCATGAATACCTCATTGAGTTTGAAAAAGAACCCGATGATCTGGATAAATTTATCAAAGTGCTGGATAAGGAGTTGCAGAACATTAATTCCGATTATGAGGCAAAACGTACTGCCGATATTATGCTCAAATTGCCAAGGGTGAAATCGCTGCCAAAGAATACCTTCTTTAACTGGCTCAAGTCAAAAGGAAAAATCGGAGGGCAAAATAAAGTACCCCGGCTATTCAACAACAGAAAATATGTTGATGAGATCCTTGAATTTATTGGCTGATCAACCCCTGGTTGCTTCAGCAAAACTTCTTTCCTTTCTGCTGGTAAGTTATCTTCTGTTTGCAGAGGTTCGTGCAGATGAATTCAGGCTGGTTGCAACACATAGCCACATAAAAGGATTTGTTGGGATGGATGCATTGGGAAATTACTTTGGTATTGAAAACGGAGAGGTAGTTCGCTATACCAGTCATGCATTAACCTCCTCATACAGCAACCATCAGCTGGGTCCGGTGTCGATGATTGATGTGTCAGATCCCCTGAACATCCTGGTGTTCTTTGAAAACTTTGGCAATGTGGTATTTCTTGATAAGAACCTCACCGGGAAGTCTTCTATTGAAGGTTTCAGTCTTTATCCGCCACATATTCCTTCGGTAGTTTGTATGTCCTCAAAACATTCCTTCTGGGCTTATTTCCCTGATGCGTTCCGGTTTGTTAACTTCAGCTTCAGAGGAGTGCAGGGCATTTCAAGCCAGGATCTCAACAGCAACTACCCGCAAATGGGGCAAGTAAAATTTATGCTGGAAAATGATGATAAGCTCTTTATTGCAGCCAATGGAATATGGGTTTTTGATTTGCATGCCAACCACCTTTTTACCATTGGCCACATCCATGCTTCGCGGTTTCAGGTAAAGGGAAATAAAATATTTTACCTCGCCGAAGATACTTTAATGATTTATGATTTTTTTCTTGATCAGGAAAATGTATTTTTGTTGCCTGAAAAGGGAACAAAGACCTTTTTTATTAAAAACAACAATACTCTTTACCTGCAAACCAACGATGCGCTGAAAAGGTATGTTTATACAGGTAAACTTTATTGATTGACCCGTTTTTACTTAACACATTTAAGCCATAGAATTATGCATATAGCCATTGCCGGTAATATCGGATCAGGGAAAACCACCCTGGCCGGTTTACTTTCCAAACATTATGGTTGGGAGGCCCACTACGAAGATGTGGAAACCAATCCCTATCTCAACAATTTTTACGAAGACATGCAGCGCTGGTCGTTCAACCTGCAGATTTATTTCCTTAATAGCAGGTTCAGGCAGATTGTGGATATCCGTAAAAGCGGGAAAACGGTGATACAGGACAGGACCATTTATGAAGATGCCTACATCTTTGCGCCCAACCTGCATGCCATGGGGCTGATGTCCTCGCGCGATTTTGATAATTACTCGAGCCTTTTCGAGCTGATGAGTTCCTTCATTGAGCCCCCGGATCTTCTCATATATCTCAAGGCGGGAGTGCCTACCCTGGTCAATCAGATCCAGAAAAGAGGAAGAGACTACGAAAATACCATACGGCTTGATTATCTGAAAAGGCTCAACGAACGATACAACGAATGGATTGATGGATATAAGCATGGAAAACTGCTCATCATTGATGTGGATAACAACAAGTTTTCTGAGCGCCCTGCAGATCTCGGAGAGGTGATCCAGAAGATAGATGCCGAGATCCATGGCTTATTTTAACACGGCAATCATCGGGTATTGATATGCAATTCACAGGTATTATTCCGGCAAGGTACGCTTCTACAAGGTTTCCCGGCAAACCTCTGGTAACCATCAGGGGAGTCTCAATGATCCGCAGGGTGTATGAGCAGGCTTTGAAAGCAACCAGTCTCAGCCATGTGATGGTGGCAACTGACGATCAGCGGATTTTTGACCATGTAAGCAGCTTCGGAAAAGTGGTAATGACCTCCCCACATCATCCCAGTGGCACAGATCGTTGTTTTGAAGCGGCAACCCGGTTGCAGGACGAGCTGAAGATTTCTGCATCGGATGTCATTGTTAATATCCAGGGTGATGAGCCATTTGTTCAGCCTGAGCAAATAGAGGAGCTTTGCCGGTGTTTTGAGCGTAAGGAGGTTTCACTGGCAACTTTGATAAAAAAGATCAGTGAGAATGAGGATGTTTTCAACGAAAATATCGTGAAAGTGGTTTCAGATCAGCAGGGCAGGGCATTGTATTTCAGCCGTTCGCCCATACCTTTTCTAAGAGGAGCAAAGAAAGATGATTACCTGAAAAACCATGCTTATTTCCGCCATATAGGTATGTATGCTTATAAAATGAAGGTTCTGGAGCAAATTACAAAGTTAGCTCCTTCTTCCCTGGAGCAGGCAGAATCGCTGGAGCAACTGAGATGGTTGCAAAACGGGTTTGATCTCCATGTCAGGGAAACATTTTTTGATTCACAGGGAATAGATACCCCTGGCGACCTGGAAAGTTATCAGCAGTAAACCTTCATTTCTATTGCTTTTTTAGTAAAAATCAAGCACTTTGATGTTTTTTTGATTGTTTTTTATAACTTAGCCAGATTAATTGCGTATAACCAGTTTAGAAAATTATAAACCTATAGTATTGATATCAAACCGTTCCCTTCTTTAAGAGCCCTGAAATATCTGAGGTTGTCCGGATAAACAGCGGATTGTTCACAAAGGGGGGATGAAAATAAAAACTCGCATTATGAAGATAGGAAAGTACATCAGCGAATTATTGTTTGAAAATGACTTTGTCATTTTGCCCAATCTGGGGGAGTTTTCTACAAAATACATTC
>SLIL01000425.1 GCA_007135645.1 Bacteroidales bacterium | reverse complement strand
TTAACAGACTTCAATTCAATGATAACTTTATTTTCGACAATTATATCTGCCTTAAATCCTACAGACATTTTCCTGTTATCCCAGTTTACTATAATCGGTTTTTGAACTTCAATTGTCAATCCTTTCTTTGCCAGTTCATAAGCCAGTATTTCTTCGTAAACTGATTCCAAAAGTCCAGGGCCTAATTCGGAATGAATCCTGAAGCAGGTATTTACAATGATCCCGGAAATTTCGTTTTCTGTCATTTTACTTTTTACTTTCTTTTTTATCGATTTTTAGATCTCGCAGAGCCGCAGGGGCGCAGTTTTGGTTTTTCTTTGAAAAACCTGGGTGTCTCTCTCATTTTATTTTCATACAATGCCTGTATTTCTGCACTGAAAAATCATGTAATGATTTTTAAAACTGCGTCTTTGCGTCTCTGCGAGAATATAAAAAAATTATCTTAATGAGCTTATATTATATGATTATAGTAGGTCTTTTTAAACATTTGCTGCTCAATTATTTAGCTTTTATCCCTTGCTTCATTGGCTGTATTTGATCTCGCAGAGCCGCAGGGGCGCAGTTTTGGTTTTTCTTCGAAAAACCTGGGTGTTTCTCTCATTTTATTTTCATAAAATGCCTGTATTTCTGCACCGAAAAATCATGAAATGATTTTTCTAAGCTGCGTCTTTGCGTCTCTGCGAGAATATAAAAAATTATCTTAAAGAGCTTATATTATATGATTATAGTAGGTCTTTTTAAACATTTGCTGCTCAATTATTTAGCTTTTATTCCTTGCTTCATTGGCTGTATTTGATCTCGCAGAGCCGCAGGGACGCAGTTTTTTGTTTTTCGCTGAAAAACAATTGGGTAAAATAGTTTTTCATTTTTTCTGATGTATTTCCCGGCACAAAAAATTATGCAATTATTTTCAAACTAAGTCTTTGCGTCATGCGAGCCAAAAAAAAACTCAAAGAACAATTACTCCTGTGCGCCCCTTGCGGTTTACAAAGTAAGCTCCTTCATGAAATACCGCGCCGCCGACTCCATGGGCAAGATGGGCGATTGCCCCAATGGGCACAGCGAGGTAGAAGCGATCATCCGACTGTCTTTTACCAGCTTCTGCACCAGGGCTTCCTTGTCAGCTACCCCGTTTTTCAGCTTTTCCAGATCTTTTACCATAAGGGTAGTGCCCACCCGGCAGGGAACGCATTTGCCGCATGACTCATGCTTGAAAAACCGCAGGCACGAGTGCAGTATCTCATAAACCGAATCCTCCTCCGCCATTACAATCACCGCCCCGGATCCCAGGGTTGCCCCTTTCTCCTTCAGGTTGTCGTAAGTCATTTTTTCATCCAGCATGGATGCATCCACGAAAGTGCCCGCAGCACCCCCCAAGAGAGCCGCTTTAAAAGGTTTGCCTTCCAGCATCCCACCGCACAGGTCGTCAAT
The DNA here is from genome assembly GCA_007135645.1 of Bacteroidales bacterium. Taxonomy (GTDB): domain Bacteria; phylum Bacteroidota; class Bacteroidia; order Bacteroidales; family UBA7960; genus SKVR01. The sequence goes on along the minus strand of SLIL01000425.1, from coordinate 2,243 downwards.
AAGCTGGCGAAGGGTAATTCCCAGTTCAACCTCGTAGTAGCCCGGTTTGTTAACCTGACCGCTAACGGTGAATATCTTGGTTCCCGGCGAGCGTTCGGTACCAAACTGGCGGTACCACTCTTTGCCGTTTCTGATGATCAGAGGTACATTGGCCAGGGTTTCCACGTTGTTTACCAGGGTGGGTGCACCGAAAACCCCTTTCTCGGCAGGGAAAGGAGGTTTGATACGCGGGTTGCCACGCTTTCCTTCCAGCGACTCGAGCATGGTCAGCTCCTCGCCACAGAGGTATGAACCCGCGCCCAGGCGGATCTCCACATCACAGTCAAAGCCCGAGTCCAGGATGTTCTTGCCCAGGAACCCATGGGAATAAGCATCTTCAATGGCTTTTTGTGTCCGCGCAATAGAATCGGTATATTCGCCCCGCAGGTATATAAATGCTTTGGTGGCGCGAATGGAGTAGGCAGCGATAATAGTCCCTTCCAGGTACAGGTGCGGATCCTGCTCCATGATCACCCGGTCTTTGAACGTGCCGGGCTCCCCTTCATCGGCATTGACCACCACATAGCGCTGGGGGCATTCCTGGCACGATTTGCTGGTAAATTTTTGCTTCATCCCGGTAGAAAATCCCGCGCCGCCACGTCCGCGCAAACCCGCTTCCAGCATCTCATCGATAATGGAAAAGGGTTTCATGGTCAGGGCTTTCTTCAAACCTTCGTAGCCACCTGCCGAGATGTAATCATCGATGCTTTCCGGGTTGATCGTTCCGATGTTTTTGAGTGTGATCCTGGTTTCTTTTATCATGGTTTTGATATTTTTCTTTCATAGCGTCCTTTGCGAAATCCTTTGAGTTCTTTGCGGTTGATTATTTTACCGCAAGGGGCGCAAAGTTCTATCTGTATGTGGCAATGACCTCCTGAATACGCTCCCCGGTGAGGTTGTTATAAACCTTATCATTGATCATCATAGACGGGGCTTCCTGGCACTGTCCCAGGCATTCGGCCACTTCAAGGGTGAAGAGCTTGTCAGATGTAGTTTCTCCAGACTTTATCCCAAGCGTTTTTTCCAGATGGTTGATGAGCTGGCTGGCCTTTTTCAGATGGCACACAGGAGATACGCAGATCCTGATGATGTATCTGCCCCGTGGCTTTACACTGAGCATGCTGTAATAATCCACCACCCCGTAAACCGAGCTTTTGGTCATGTTCAGGTAGCGGGCCACCAGATCCATGGCTTCGTGGGTGATGTAATTCTCGGGATGGTTGTTCTGGATATCGTGAAGGATATTCAACAGGTTGTCCTGGGTGGGAGGGTGCTTAGATATGATCTCCTGTGGGTTCATAGGGGTGCTTCTTTTGGTTTTAAGTGCCAGTAGATCATGAGCCTTCAAGCCCGGTTTATCAGAAAAAGGTTCTGAAGGCAATGGAACACTCCTGGCTATATGAAACCGGGGTGTTAAAGTACAACTATTTTTCTGAAATACCCCTGATCATAACCGCGAAAACAGGTACCCAATTGCATTTTTTATTTAGACTAATTCTATCTTGCCATGATCCAGGTAAACCAAAAGGCTTTTTACATCCTTGTAACCCATTTGCCGGATGATCGTTTTGTACGTGCTGATCTGCTCTACGTGGTGTGGGTGTGACTTTCCGGTTTTAAAATCAATGATGGTTGCAGTGTCTTTTTCCAGCACTACCCGGTCGGCCCTGAAAAAGCGGCCCTGATCATCATACATGGCGCATTCGTTGCGGGCAGAAATTCCTTGTTGATAGCAGGGGATTAACTCCGGGGCATTTAAAACACGGAGGATTTTCTCCTTAAGGGCTTCGCCTTCATCCTGGCCAATCTCTCCCGAGCTTACAAATTTATCCACCGCCGGTGAAACATCCTCTACGGCATGGATCTGTTCCATGATGCTGTGAATATGCGATCCCCGGGCCGAGGCAAGCGTTAACTCCCCGGAGCTATCCCTTCTGCCGGATCTTACGGCAATCTTATCAGTCCAGGCATTGCTGCGGTAGGTGTCAAATAGCGGGGGTATTTCAGGTGCGGTAGTTTTATCCTTGTCTTCTTTCTCCTTTTCAGTATTTTCCCCAAACGAATATGTTTTAAGGGTATCACTCCACAAACCTTCTGCTTGCAGAAATTTACCGATAAACCCGGCAAGATTTTTTTCGGAGAATTTTCCAGACGTCTGGAATTTTGTCAGGACAAACAATTTTTCAACCGGCCTGGTAAAAGCA
>SLIL01000219.1 GCA_007135645.1 Bacteroidales bacterium | reverse complement strand
CCGAAGATGTGGACATGGATGAAGTAATGGCATGGTGGGATAAAGCTCTTGATGCCCATAAAGCCGCAGGAGTGGAGTATGTGGTAATGCCATGGATGGGTCGTACAGGTCATGAATCACTGGCAGGATTAAAGCGTTACTGCGATTATTTTAACGCGGTAGGCGAAAAAGCCAACTCCAAAGGGCTGCGATTCGGTTTTCACAACCATGCTGAAGAATTTAAGGAGCTGGAGGGTGAGGTTATCTATGATTTTATGCTCAACAATACCGATCCTGAAAAAGTAATGTTTCAGATTGACCTTTACTGGGTGGTTGTTGGTGGTGCGGATCCGGTTGATTATTTTCAGCGTTTTCCCGGAAGATTTGAAAGCTGGCACGTAAAAGACGAGCAGGAAGTAGGTGCAAGCGGAAATATTGATTTTGAGCGCATTTGGGGATATGCAGAGCTTTCTGGTATGGAAAGTTATGTGGTTGAAGTGGAAGATTACAACTACGAACCCCTGGAAAGTGTAAGGATCAGCCTTGAATATCTGATGAATGCAGACTTTGTGAAATAGTCCTGGTGCAGAGTTTAATCAAACTGATTATATAATTTGACCTAAACGCTGATAAGGTTTCCTTTTTTAATGCATGGATATGCTTTACAAGAGAGGATATTTTATCAGCGTTTGGTTTTTACAAACTACCCGATATGAGCGTTGAATTTCCTTTTCTCGATACAGATCTTTCCCTTGATGAGCGTATTCATGATCTGATCAGTCGGCTGACACTGGAAGAAAAAGTGTCTATGATGATGCACGATAGCCCTGCCATAGAAAGGCTGGGGATTCCGGCCTACAACTGGTGGAATGAGTGCTTGCACGGAGTAGCCCGTGCAGGGCGGGCAACAGTTTTTCCCCAGGCCATTGGCATGGCAGCTACTTTTAATGAGGAACTGATCTTTCAGGTAAGTTCGGCCATTGCCGATGAAGGCAGGGCCATGTTTCATGCTGCCGTTGCCCTGGATATCAGGGAGCGCTATTCAGGGATCACTTACTGGACCCCCAATATCAATATTTTTCGTGATCCAAGGTGGGGCAGGGGGATGGAAACCTATGGCGAAGATCCCTATCTTACCAGCCGCATGGGGATTGCTTTTGTAAAAGGATTGCAGGGCGATCACCCCCGATATCTCAAAACAGCTGCCTGTGGCAAACATTATGTAGTGCACAGCGGACCCGAAGGGCTAAGGCATGAGTTTAACGCCATAGCCAGAAAAAAGGATATGCATGAAACCTACTTCCCTGCTTTTAAAGCCCTGGTGCAGGAAGCCAATGTGGAGGCCATCATGTGCGCCTACAATCGCACCAACGATGAGCCTTGCTGCGGGAGTAAATTACTCGTTCAGGATATTTTAAGGGAACAATGGGGTTTTCAGGGACATGTGGTTTCTGACTGCTGGGCCATAAGGGACCTGCATGAAGGGCACAAAGTAACTGCCACACCCCAGGAATCGGCTGCCATGGCCCTGAAGTCAGGGATCAACCTCAATTGCGGAAGCATTTATAATCCTTACCTGGCCGAAGCAGTTGAGCAGGGGCTGGTGGAAGAGAAAGAGGTGGATGAAAGTCTGGCCGTATTGCTGCGCACACGGTTCCGGCTGGGGTTATTCGATCCGGAAGAAAACAACCCATACGCTTCTGTATCAACGGATGTGATAAACTGTGACCGGCACCGCGACCTGGCGCGAGAAGTAGCGCAAAAGTCCGTCGTCCTGCTTAAAAACAACGGGGTATTGCCCCTTGCCAAAGAAACGAAGTCGTTGTTTGTGCTGGGGCCCAATGCCAACAATGTGGAGGTGCTCATTGGAAACTACTATGGCGTGAGTGGCAAAATGGTAACCATCCTGGAGGGATTGGCGGCAAAGGTAGCTCCCGGCTGCATGATCCAGTATAAAAAGGGATTTTTGCTTGATCGTCCCAATGTCAATCCCATAGACTGGACCAGTTCGGATGCCAAGAAGGCGGATGTTTCCATCGTGGTAATGGGGATCTCCCCCCTTATTGAAGGGGAAGAGGGAGAGGCCATTGCTTCGCCCCACAAAGGCGACAGGCTGGATTACAACCTGCCTGAAAGCCAGATTGAATTTTTGCGCCTTATGCGCGAAGAAAACGACAAACCCATCGTGGTTGTCATTACCGGGGGAAGCCCCATGAACCTGAAAGAGGTGCATGAAATTGCTGATGCAGTAGTGCTGGCCTGGTATCCCGGCGAAGAGGGAGGAAATGCCGTGGCCGACGTGGTATTTGGTGATGTAAACCCTTCGGGCAGATTGCCCGTTACATTTCCCGAGTCCATTGACCAGCTGCCACCCTTTGAGGATTATTCCATGATTGGCAGAACCTACCGGTACATGACCCAAAAACCCATGTACCCTTTTGGCTATGGGTTGAGCTACACTTCTTTTATTTATGAAAACCTGCGATTAAGCAAAGATCAGCTTGCTTCAGGAGAGCCTGTAGAAATGGAGTTTGTGGTAAAGAATACCGGTGAGCTTTCCGGTGAAGAGGTTGTTCAGCTCTACCTCACCCTTCCTGACAAAGGTTATCAGAATCCGCTTTACACCCTTCAGGGGATAAAACGGGTTGCCCTGAACCCCGGGGAAGGACAGCAGATAAAATTCACCCTATCACCTGTTCAGATGGAATCGGTAACCATGGATGGTAGTCGTGTAATTGAGGAAGGTGAATATGCCATCACCATTGGTGGTTCCTCGCCTGGTGAAAGGAGTGTGGAACTGGGTATGCCGGGTTTTCTTTCAGCAAAATTCAGGGTTGTGGGAGGATAGGTTTGGAGGGTGCTTTTTTTGTTGTCTTCATAACAAAAACTGTAAATAATTTTCTGTTTAGCTTATTTTTCTATTGCACCGGCAAAAACTTTTATGCATGCAATCACCGTTCGTGGCCGGCGCTCTTGATTTATGCCAAACTAATTAGCTACTGAGGTTTAAGTAAGGAGAAATAAGGTTTGCTTTCATAAATAGATAGGCTCAGAATATTAGGTTTTCTTCAACCCGTTAATCAGGGCACCCAACCGGCCTTGGAGATTTTCCGGTAACAAGTCAGGGTGAAACGCAGCGATAAAAAAAATCGCAGCCTGGGCTAACCATTAAACTGAATAGCAGAACCCCTGAAAACCCATAATCCGATCACGTACATTTGTTAAAAACCTGATAGTGGTAGATAATTTTCTTAATTTTACATAAAATTTTCCTTATGAAGGCAACGCTGATTATACTAAACAGCTGGCATGCCAACATCAGCCAGAACTGGCTGAGAGTCAAAAATAAGGGCGCCTATTCTCCTTCAGCGTTGCGAATTCTTGCATCACTGATCCCAAAAGATCTGGACTGTGAGGTGGAGTTGCGTGATGAAAATATTGAAACCATTGACTACTCACAGATCAACTCCGATATTGTGGGCATCAGCGTGCTCACGGCCAATGCTCCCCGCGCCTATAAAATTGCCGATGAACTGCGCCAGCGAGGCATTACAGTGGTAATGGGAGGATACCATGTTTCGGTGCTGCCTGAAGAAGCCCTCCAACATGCCGATGCAGTAGTGGTAGGGTTTGCAGAAGGTTCGTTCCCTCTGTTAATGCGCGATTTTGCCAGGGGCACTCTGAAGAAGATCTACCGTGAATGCCCTGATG
>SLIL01000179.1 GCA_007135645.1 Bacteroidales bacterium | reverse complement strand
TGTTTATAGAAAAATTTATACGATTCTGTTTATCCCGGCGCGGTATTATGACGGCACTCTTTCTCATGCTGGGTATCTTTGGGTATTACTCATTTACCCGTCTTGAGATTGACGCCTATCCCGATATCGCCGATGTTACAACAATGGTGGTTACCCAATGGCCCGGCCATGCTGCAGAAACGGTAGAAGAGCAGATAACCATTCCCCTGGAAAGGGAACTTAATGGCACTCCTGGACTGATGGTAATGCGTTCCAAAAGTACCTTTGGATTGTCTTTGATAACATTGGTATTTGCTGATGGTATGGACGACTACTTTGCGCGCCAGCTGGTACGTGAACGGCTGCTGGAAGCCGAACTGCCCGAAGGTGCTGAACCCGAACTGGAACCCCTTACCAGCCCTACCGGTGAGATATTCCGCTATACACTGCACTCCGATATCTACAGCCAGCGCGAGTTGCGCGAACTGCAGGAGTGGGTGGTTATACCCAAATTGCGCGAAATATTTGGTGTGGCTGAAGTAGTAAGTCATGGTGGGGAAACCACCCAGTTCCAGGCCGAGATTGATCCCGAAATGCTTCTCAAATTTGGTCTTTCACTGGATGATGTGATTGAAGCCGTAGAAGATAACAACTCCAATGCCGGTGGTGGACGTGTGATACGTGGAGACCTGGCCTACGTGATCAGGGGCATCGGGCTGGTGCGTTCGCTGGAAGACCTGGGCAACGTGGTAGTAGCCTCAGTAGAAGGTACACCGGTTTACCTGCGCGACCTGGGAGAGCTTAAACTGGGGGCCATGGAGCGCAATGGAATGCTGGGACGTGATGATGAGGATGACCTGGTGCAGGGGATCGTGGTGCTGCTGCGACATGAAGACCCTTCCCCGGTGCTTGCCGGTGTAAATGCAATGGTGGATGAGCTAAACCGCAATATCCTGCCTGAAGGGGTATGGATAGACGTATATTACGACCGTACTGAGCTTATTGAAACCACCACACGAGCAGTTTCATTTACCCTGATGCAGGGTATCGCACTGGTGGTTTTGATCCTGTTACTGTTCATGGGAAGTGTAAAATCGGCCCTTATAGTAGCCGTAGTTATTCCTTTTGCCATGCTGGTGGCTTTTGCCCTTATGTACCTGACCAATATCCCTGCAAACCTGCTTTCCTTGGGGGCCTTAAGTTTTGGTATTCTGGTAGATGCTGCCATTGTAATCGTGGAGTCCCTGCAGGCCCGACGTGAGAAAAATCCCAATGAGAACTTTACCGAAGAAAGGGTGGCAGACAGTACCTTGAGGGTGGCACGTCCGATTTTCTTTTCCGTTTTGATTATCGTTGCTGCCCATTTTCCCCTGTTTGCATTTGAACGGATAGAAGCCAAATTTTTTATTCCCATGGCCTATACAGTGGCGTATGCGCTGGGCGGTGCTTTGTTGTTTTCCCTGGCGGTAATTCCCGGTCTCATGTTATGGGCTTACAGCAAGCCTTCAAAGGTGTTTGTGAATAAACCCATGGAATGGCTCAAGCGAAAATATCAGGACATGATGTCTTTTCTGCTGGATTTTCCACGGTTTGCGATCATTCCGGCAGTACTGGCTGTTTTGCTTACAGTTTTTGTGTTTATGCGGATCGGCCGGGAGTTTTTACCGTATATCGATGAAGGCTCCATCTGGTTGCAGGTTAAACTCCCTGCAGGCATCTCACTGGAAAAGGGTACTGAAATGGCTGCCGAGCTCCGGCAGGTTACAAGGGAATTTCCTGAGGTAAAGACTGTGGTAACCCAATTGGGTCGAAACGATGATGGAACAGACCCATTCACCCCTTCCCATATTGAATCTATGGTAGTACTGCATCCCTATAACACCTGGCGTCCGCGAAGAAGCAAGCTGGAGCTGATCGATGAAATGGATGCCCGTTTCAGGAAAATACCCGGAATGACAGTCGGTTTCTCTCAACCCATGATCGATGGTGTAAACGATAAAGTGGCCGGTGCCCATTCCGAACTGGTAGTAAAAGTATTTGGGGATGATGTTGCCGAAACACGCCGTATTGCAGAAGATATCCTTCGAACCCTTGAAGAGGTGGAAGGAGCAGTTGACCTTGCCCTTGACCAGGAACCCCCGCTTCCGCAAATGCAGATCGTGGTGGATCGTGATGCTGCGGCGCGATTCGGGATCAACGTTTCCCAGATTTCCGATCTTATTGAGGTTGGGATTGGCGGACTTGCTGTTTCTGAGATATTCCTTGGCCAGCGCCGATATGATGTGATCCTGCGATTCCCCGAAGAGGCCCGCAATACTCCTGAAAAGATAGGTAACCTGTTACTGGCTACACCCGAAGGGGCATTTGTGGCTTTGTCGCAGGTAGCGGATATTGTAAATACGGTGGGCGAAAGCACTATTTCCCGTGAAATGAATCAACGCCACAGCACGGTAAAGCTTAACCTGAGAGGACGTCACTTCTCACATTTTATTACCGATGCCCAGAGGGCTATTGAGCAAAATGTGGAATATGATCAGGATAAATTCACCATTGAATGGGGTGGTTTGTTTGAAAACAAGGAAAGGGCAGAGGGAAGGGCTTTGATCATCGTTGCAATGGTGCTTGGTATTATATTCCTTTTGTTGTATGCCGAGTTCGGTACCGTAAGACATCCGCTGGTGATCCTTTCGTCACTGCCACTGGCTATGCTTGGAGGTTTGCTGGCCCTGCAGTTCAGGGATATGACCGTTAATGTTGCAAGTATTGTAGGTTTTATTGCCCTTTCGGGTCTTGCCGTGCAAAACGGGGTGATCCTGATCTCAAACCTTAACCGAGTTAAGAATAAAGATTTGAGCCGCCCTCTCAAAAAGTCTGTATTGATTGGCTCTACCCAACGCCTGAGGCCTGTTCTGATCACTGCGATGACAACCCTTTTTGGTGTTCTGCCCGCGGCTTTCGCATTTGGTGTAGGAAGCGATATTCAAAGGCCTCTTACAACAGTGGTAATGGGTGGTCTTTTTTCAGCAACCATCCTGACTATGATCATTCTCCCCGTTGTGTATTACCTGGTGGAGAGGAGAGTTGAAGTACGTAGACCGAAGTCCGAAGACGGAAGTTGAGGGCGTTAGCCCGAAATCCCGAAAGCGATGCGGGAACCGAAGACCGAAGACCCGAGACGGAGACCGAAGTTGAAGGCAGTACCTGATGAAAGTAAATAAGGCGCGTAGCGCTGAAATTATGGTAGCAATAAAGATTTCGATAAAAACATAAGGCGCGTAGCGCTAACATAATCTTCATAAATGACGATTCGCGCACATTATTATAATAAAAATGGAACTACGAAACCACAAACATTTAAATTGTTGATAAAATGGCCTTTAGAAAAAAAATATTCACCAGCTTCTTGCTCATAATGATCGCAACGAATGGGATTTTGGCCCAGCGCCCGGTGCGCGAGGTCTCCTTCGATGATTTTTTCCAGACTGTGCTCACCAACAACCTGGAGCTTATCATCGAACGGTATGAGGTGTCTATAGCAGAAGCCGCTTTGGCTGCTGCAAGGGTTTTTGAAGATCCCGAACTGGAAATGATCTTCCCGGTTTTTGATGAAGATGAGTTCTCCGGGTTTCCGCGCAACATCGAATTTGAACTGGAAGTACCCATAGAGCTTTTCGGAAAGCGCCGCAACCGCATCCGCCAGGCCCGGGCCGAAAAGTTTGCTGCTGAAGCCGGCCTTGATGATTTTCTTCGATACCTGCGGGCTGATGCTGCCACCACATACATCGAAGTACTTTCCAACCAGCTGATGATGGAGCGTATGAACCTCAACCTGGAACAGCTCAATCAATTGCTGGAGGTAAACCAGGCCCTTTTTGAAGTGGGGGAGATCGGTGAGATCGATGTATTGCAAACACGGGTAGAAGTGCGCCTGTTCCAGTCAGAACTGGTGGATGCCAAAATGGAGTTTTCTGAGCTCATGGGCGAAGTTTATTTCTTAATGGGAGGTGTATCCCAGGATTCGCTGGTTTTTACAGGCGATATTCCCAGCATGTCACCAGTGATTAGTTTTGAGCAACTCAGGGAAAGGGCCCTGGAACAAAGGTCAGACATTCTTCTGGCCAGGCGTAATATTGAAGCATCGGAATTTGCTATGCGGTTGGCCCGTTCAGAACGCTTACCCGATATCAGCCTTATCTTTGGTTATCACAACGAAGAAGCTGTAAGACCGGGGCCGGGATTTGCAGCCGTTTATGCAGGGCTGATCATCCCGTTACAATTTTCGGGTTTCAACAGCGGGGAATTCAGAATGAGCAAAGTAGAACTGGAGCAGGCTAAAACAGAACTTCAGGCTGTAACCCTGGATGTGGAAGCCGGAATGATTTCTGCCTGGGAGAAATTCCAGCTGATGCTCCAGAAACGGATACTCTTCACCGAAACCATCCTGGAAGATGCCGAGAGGGTGCGCGATGCCATTGTATTCAGCTACAAGCAGGGCGATGTATCCTTGCTGGAAGTGCTGGAAGCACAAAGCACCCTCAACGAGGTGTTTATGAGTTACTACGAGACCCTTTCCCGGTTTGCCGCTGCATTGGTTGATCTCTCCAGGGAATCGGGCGAATGGTTGATTGAGTTCTGATTAAGAATTGCTACATTTGCCCCAAATTTAAGGGATATGCTTATCGTTGCTGCCATAATGTTTGCAGGAATGCTTGCGGGCTATCTGCTTCGCGGGCAAAAAAAGGTGTTGCGTTTCAATGCACGGCTCACCATGTGGGTGATTTATCTGCTGTTGTTTTTCCTGGGTCTGGCTATCGGGGGTGATGATTACATCATGCACCAGTTGCCCGAACTGGGTTTGCTGGCACTTGTGATTTCTGTAATGGCCATAGCAGGAAGCATCTTCACCGCGTGGTTACTCTGGCGGTTTGCGTTCTCAAAGAGGGGAGAAGATAAACCATGAGGGGCAGTTTTACCATACTGGGCTTTTTTGTCCTGGGGATACTGGCAGGACGGCTCAACCAGCTCCCCCAATGGCTCGACGCAGGCCAATACAGCACATGGGTGTTGTACCTGCTCATGTTTCTGGTGGGCATAGGGGTTGGGGCCGATAAGAAGGCACTTCGAACCCTGGCAACATTTAACCTTAAGATTTTGATGGTACCGTTATCCACCATTACAGGAACACTGCTGGGGGTTTCGGTGGTGTGGTTTTTTGTGCAACAGTTAAGCCTGGCCGAATTGCTTGCTGTGGGATCAGGGTTTGGTTACTACAGTTTGTCCAGTGTGATCATTACCGAGTTACATTCGGCTGAATTAGGGGTTGTGGCATTGCTGTCCAATGTAATTCGCGAAGTGATCACCCTGCTGTTTGCCCCATTTTTTGTGCACATCTCCGGTAAACTATCCCCCATTGCTTCCGGCGGGGCCACCAGCATGGACACTACACTGCCCATCATCACCAGTGCCTCTGGAAAAGAATTTGCCCTGATTGCCCTGTTTCATGGCATTGTTCTTACCGTCCTGGTGCCGTTTATGGTTGCGTTTTTTATTACATTTTAACCCGGAAGCTTCCAGTTCTTTCAGAAGCTGGAAGTTCCTGATCGCCAGGAACTGGAAGCTTGCAGCGCAACTTCCAGCTTCAGGGTTCGAAGCAATTAACCCGGAAGCTTCCAGTTCTTTCAGAAGCTGGAAGTTCCTGACCGCCAGGAACTGGAAGCTTGCAGCGCAACTTCCAGCTTCCATGTCTTTGGATATTTACAATCTGTGATTTGTAACAAAATAGTCAACGTATTCAGGGGTTTTTGTTGCCAGATAATAGGGCATATTCATCAATAAATAGTTTTTACCGGCAGGTGTCTTAACATATTCAATGCTAAGGTTGCCGCCATGCATTCGCAAAGCATAGGGATGATCCGATCTTTCTACAAATTGGTGCAGTGAGCGAAGCTTTCCTTGCTTACCTGATTTTATCTCAATGGGAATGACATATTTCCCATGGTGAAATACCAAATCCACTTCTGAACTGGAATCCTTCTCCTCCCTGACCCAAAAATGGGGTTGGTATCTTATTCGTGTTTCAATGGAGATTAATTGCTGTGTAACCACTTGCTGAGAGATACGCCCCCTGTGCATATCGTTCATATCCTGTATATGCAACAAATCAGATTGTAAAGAAAGCGCATTTCCCAAAAGTCCGGTATCCAGAAACTGCAAACGGGGCCGTTTTTTTCTATCGGTTGAAACAGGTGGTTTTAAAGCCGTGGTAGGATAAACTAACCTTATAATATTTGCAAGATCAAGCGCCCTGAATGCTTCACCTACCTCCCTGGAACGATAATTTGATTGTCCAAAGCCTTCAAATTTTATTCTGTCAGGCTCGGAGGGTGCTGATCCGAGAATATGCCGCAAAATGTTTCTTTCTGTAGCATTACGGGCATATTTTTCCAGATCATCCTTAAAGGATTGCCAAAGATTATGGTAGATGGGAATAACCTTGCTGATATTTTTATTTCCAACGTATTCTGAAACCACCTCAGGCATTCCACCCACCATGGCGTATTCATGAAACAGATCTAGCAATGTGGAATGAGCAAAATTGGGGAAGGGAATTTGTTTTAATGTTTCAATGGCCGGCCTCTGATCCAGGGCATCCAGATACTCTTCAAAACTGAGCGGCGAAAGATACAAATAGGATACCCTACCAACCGGAAAACTGGCAACAGATTTCAAAGCAAAATCAAGCAGGGAACCTGCAGCAATCAGGTAAATATCAGGCCTTTCTTCATAAAAAAATCGTAACAGGGCAATGGCTTTGGGTGACTCCTGTATTTCATCAATGAATAAAAGCAAAGAACCTTTGCTAATTGTTTTCCCTTTTAAAAGATAAGCTGCATTGAGTATTTTATTTATTTCGTCCAGTTCAAATATAGTCCTCTCCTTCTCCCGCTCCAGGTTCAGCTCAACAAAATGATCAAACTCACTGGCAAATTGCCTTACTAAGGTGGTCTTTCCTACCTGCCTGGCACCACGAATAATAAGTGGCTTTCTATTTTCGGATTCTTTCCACTTGCTTAGAAAACGGTAAGCTGTTCTTTTTAATTCCATTAAAGTTCTAATTTATAAATGCTTATAAGAAATAACATGTATTGCCTGTAACAAAGATAATCCATTTTAAGGAATAAAATGTAATAAAGAGGATGTAATTTACTTGCTGAATTGCTTCAAAGATGAGGTAATATTTGCTTTTGAAGTCGTCCTCCCGGCCTTAACCCGTGGTAAAGCTGTGTGGTCAGATGACTTTTAGCTCTTGACCGTCAGGAACTTGAAGCTTGCAGGGCAACTTCCAGCTTCCGGGTAAAACATCCCCCATTTTCTCACATTTTCACTACATTTGCACCCTGAAATCAGTGCAGGGGTTTCTTCTGCATAATTAGTCTTTGCACGAAAATTCGTATTTTTCTCATGTGACTGATAAGAAAGCGTCAAGTGCAAGGCGGGCGAAGACTGAAAAACAGGAGTTTACTTTTCGTAAATGACTGTTTTGAAGGCAAGCCCAACGCAGCAATTGGCGTTTTCTTTCAGGCACTAATTACCATTAACAATCAACATGTCCATACAAGAAATACAACAAGACATCACCCGGCTAAAGCAGGAAAAAAATGCTGTAATCCTGGCCCATTATTACCAGGTGCCCGAAGTGCAGGATGTGGCCGATCATGTGGGCGACTCGTTTGCTTTGAGTAAGCTGGCAGCCGAACTGCCACAACCCCTGATCGTTTTTTGCGGAGTAAGCTTCATGGCCGAAACGGCCAAAATACTGAGTCCGGGAAAAACCGTCCTGTTGCCAGTTGCAGAGGCCGGATGCCCCATGGCCGATATGGCCACCGGAAAGGATGTTGAAAACCTGAAAAAGCAGCATCCCGATGCAGCGGTGGTTTCCTATGTAAACTCCTCCACCGATGTAAAAGTGCTCAGCGATATTTGCTGTACATCGTCCAACGCCGTGAAGATCATCCGGTCGTTGCCCCGGCAAAAAATTATTTTCCTCCCCGATAAAAACCTGGGCTCATATGTGGCCGAAAAGGTGCCCGAAAAGGAGATTATCCTTTACGATGGCTTTTGCCCGGTGCACGAGGAGGTCATGGCCATCGATGTGAAACTGGCCAGGGAAGAGCACCCGGGGTCTTTGCTGGTGGTGCATCCCGAGTGCAATCCCGAGGTACGTGATGAGGCCGATTACATTGGCAGTACAGGCCAGATGATCAGCTATATCAATCAGAGTGATCATGACAAGTTTATCGTAGGCACCGAAATGGGGATCCTGCATCCATTGCATGTTAGCAATCCAGGAAAAAAGATTGTAAGTTTGACCAGCAATTTTGTTTGTCCCAATATGAAAAAAACCAGCCTCCAAAATGTGCTGGAGAGCCTGCAGCAGATGAAAAACAGGATCGAGCTGGATGAAACAGTGTTAAATAAAGCACGCACCCCCTTAATGCGAATGCTCGCGTTGAGCTGAAAATATACACAACCAAAAAGCCATGAGAAGATACATCCTTAACAAACCCCTGGAAAATCTGCCACAAAAACATTTTGATGTGGTGATCGTAGGTGGAGGTTTATCGGGATTGTATTGTGCATTGCAACTTTCTGAAAGTCTTTCTGTGGCCCTTGTTGTAAAATCTTCGCTGCCCCAATGCAACTCATCCCTTGCCCAGGGCGGCATAGCAGCTGCGGTAGATCCTGGCGACAGCCCTGATCTGCATTTTCGCGATTCGTTAAAAGCCGCGGCAGGTGCTGCCGATGCCAGTGCTGTTAGGTTAATGGTTGAAAAGGGTCCTGAGGAGATCCGCCATCTGGCCCGGCTGGGTGTTCCTTTTGATCTGGACCATAAGGGCAATTTTCTTACCACCTGCGAAGGGGCACACCGCCGCAAAAGAATCCTCCATTGCGGAGGGGATGCCACAGGCAGGCTGATTATGGAGACGCTGATCAGACAGGTTAAGGAGCGCGCGAATATCCAGGTTTTTGAAAAGCACTTTCTTACTGATGTTCTATCTGATAAGGAGGAAAGAGTTGCAGGAGTGGTAGCATTTCACGATGGGTTCAGGGTATTCAGTGCGCCCCGTGTAGTAATTGCCACTGGAGGGATAGGAGGGGTGTACCAGTTTTCCACCAACGACCCGGTCACTACAGGCGATGGTATTGCCGCAGCCCTGAGGGCAGGTGCCCAGGTAAAAGATATGCAGTTTGTACAGTTTCACCCCACGGCATTTTACAATCCGGAAAATAAAGACTCCTTGTTTCTTATCTCCGAAGCAGTAAGGGGAGAAGGAGGGTTGTTGCGCAACAGTTATGGCGATGCTTTTATGGAGGAGAGGCACAAACTTAAAGATCTGGCTCCCAGGGATATCGTCGCAAGGGAAATATTCAGGCAGATGCAGGTTACCGGGCAAAAGCATGTCTATCTCGATATTACTTTACATAATGATAAGTTCTTGCAGAACCGGTTTCCTACCATCTACAAGCATCTCCTGAAGTGTGGCCTGCGAATGGAAGAGGATCTGATACCTGTGGTACCGGCACAGCATTATTTTATGGGCGGGATCAAAACCAATCAATGGGGACAGTCATCACTGCATGGATTGTATTGCTGTGGCGAAGCAGCATGCACAGGTGTGCATGGCGGCAACCGGCTGGCCAGTAATTCGCTGCTTGAATGTGCGGTTTTTGCTTCACGCATTGCTAAGCATATTCATGAAAACAATCTTGAAACTCCCGGTGAGCCGTCCGTAGCACATATAGAATATAAGAGCCCTGAGCAAGATACATATGCACTGCTTTCCAAACTCCGGCAAATGATGCAGGATCATGGGGGGATTGTAAGGGAGCCGGACGGCCTGGTACATGCACTTGATTATACCAGTGAGCTGCTTACTGAAATGGAGAACCGGGAACTTAACCGCGAGCCCCATTTTGAATTGTTGAACCTGCATACTGTTGCCCGGGAAATACTGGTTGCGGCACTGGGGAAGAGAGAAAGTGAAGGGGCTCATTACCTGGAAGAAGAGGTAGAAGATACCATTTACACCAGCTGGTAGTCTATACAGCAATAAAGGATATTTAATCCACAAAAATAATCAGTTATGATAGTAACATCCAACACCAGAAATCTGATTGCCAGGGCTCTTGAAGAAGATCTGGGCACAGGCGATATTACCACCAGCAGTGTGGTGCCTGCAAATACAGTTGTCAGCGGAAAGTTTATCGCCAAGCAGCAGGGGGTGGTCTGTGGGTTGGATCTGGTGAGGGAGGTTTTCCGGCAACTGGACCCTGAGGTGGAGTTACGCCCCTTTATTGCCGATGGTGATCAGGTGGAAAAGGGAACCACAATAGCTACACTTTCAGGCCGGGCACAGGCAATTCTTTCCGGTGAACGGGTAGCTCTTAATTTTTTGCAGCACCTGTCAGGAATATCAACCTATACGGCTACATTAGTAAGTTCTTTGAAAGGGACAACCCTGAAGATCCTGGACACCCGGAAAACCACTCCCGGGCTAAGGGTTCTGGAAAAATACGCGGTGAAAACCGGCGGGGGAAACAATCACCGGATGAACCTCTCCGATGGCATCATGATCAAAGATAACCACATCAAGGCAGCAGGTGGTATCCGGATGGCCGTGCAGGCTGCACGGAAAAATGCGCCCCCAACGCTGAAAATTGAAGTGGAAACCGAAACCCTTCAGCAGGTCGAAGAAGCTCTGATTGCAGGAGCAGATATTATCATGCTCGACAACATGGACTTTGATACCATGAAAAAAGCGGTAGAATTGGTCAATGGAAATGCCCTTACCGAAGCATCGGGCAATATGGACCAGAAAGATCTGGCAATGGTTGCCGCAACTGGGGTGGACATGGTTTCAGTTGGGGCACTTACCCACAGTGTTAAGGCAATGGATATTAGTCTTAAATTTGAATAGCAGCAATGCTGCAAATGATCATCAGTTATCACTAAAAAAGTCTTTATCTTATGAATAGCAGAAAAATTTACTTTTGGTCTGTTTCTGTTTCCCTTGGAGGCTTTCTTTTCGGGATGGATACGGCATTGATATCAGGAGTTGAACGTACGGTTCAGCAATTGTGGCAGCTCAGTGATGCCATGACAGGCCAGTTAGTGGCCATGGCCTTATACGGCACTGTAATAGGGGCCCTTTTGGGTGGGATGCCCGCTCAGTATCTGGGTCGGAAAAAGGCATTGTTTATCATTGCATTGATTTTTCTGGTGTCGGCCATTGGGTCTGCACTGGCCCCCACTGCAGGATACCTGATGTTTTTCAGGTTTATTGGTGGGTTGAGTGTAGGGGCATCTTCGGTGGTGGCCCCCATGTATATCGCCGAGATTTCCCCCAAAGAAAAGCGGGGACGCCTTACCGCATTGTTCCAGTTTAACATTGTGCTGGGCATCATGATCGCCTACTTTTCCAACTGGATCATTGGCTCAGGAGCACCAGAGGCCTGGCGTTGGATGCTGGGTGTGGAAGCTTTTCCTGCCCTGGCGTTTGCCATCCTCATGCTGGTGATCCCTGAAAGCCCCAGATGGCTTATTCTGAAAAAAGGGGATGATGATGAGGCATTAAGGGTGTTGGGAATTATCGATCCTGAACGTGCCGAGTCTTCACTGGAAGAGATCAGGGCATCAAAGGTTCACAAACGGGAAACCAGTCTGCGAGAGTTTTTCTCCGGCAGGTACAACATGCCCATTATGCTTGCATTTTTATTCGCGTTTTTCAACCAGGTATCGGGTATTAACGCAGTAATTTATTACGCGCCCCGCATTTTTGAGTCTTCGGGAATGGCTTTGAGTTCTGCCTTGCTCTCTTCTGTGGGTATAGGGTTGGTAAACCTGCTTTTTACCATGATCGGGCTGGTATTGATAGACCGCATGGGGCGCCGGTTCCTCATGTATGTGGGTTCCTTTGGCTATATTGTTTCACTGAGTCTGGTAGCCATTGTATTTTCAAGGGATGTTGGTGCCGGTTCAGCGTTATTGCCTATATTGCTTTTTGTTTTTATTGCCAGCCATGCCATTGGCCAGGGAGCAGTGATATGGGTATTTATTTCCGAAATATTCCCCAATAAGGTACGCTCATGGGGCAATTCGCTTGGAAGCGGCACCCATTGGGTCTTCGCAGCTATCATTGCCGGTAATTTCCCGGTGGTCGCAGGTAAGTTTGGCCAGGCACCCATCTTTGCCTTTTTTGCCATCATGATGGTCTTTCAGTTGATTTTCGTATGGAAGGTAATGCCTGAAACCAAAGGTGCCTCCCTGGAAGATATTGAGAAGCAAATGACCGCTTCAAAGCCTGGTTCCTTATAATAAAAAGGAGGGCAAGAATCTCATAATAAGAAAAGGTACACACCATTGAGTTATTTCAACGGATGTGTACCTTTAATTTTTTGAAAAGTGATTGAATGTAAGCCCAACACCGCAATTGGTGTTTTCTTGCAAGCACTACCTATTTCTGAAGATCATAAAAACACCGCTTGGGCGAATAAAGAACTCCCTGGTCTTTAAGTTTCTTGATGGCTTTTTCAGCATCCTTCTTTTCCAGTCCTGCCATTTCGGCTGCTTCGCCCGGGCGCATGGGTTTTCCTGCATCTTCAAATGCCTTAACGATTTTTTCTGTTGCTTCCATAAAATTTGATTTTAACAGTTTAACAAATAACGAGTTTATTGAGAAAAGTAAATTACACCATAGTTTAATTAAAGAATCCAACTGTTTAGTTCGCAAAAAAGTAATAGGTTGCGAACTCCCCCTTTCAGGGGGTTGGGGGGTATTGCACTTTTCGTAAGGGAATCCTGCAATTAAGCTACAAATATAATTATCTTTTCTGACCGCCACCAATTTCAATCTGATCGCCAAGGTGCCTGGGTTGTTTGCGGGTTAGGAGGTCGTAAAAAACTTTTACCCGGGCAAAGATCTCCCTTACATTGGTACGGATACCGGTGCGCCGGTCAATATCGGTGGCGTTGAAACCCACTGCCTTGATTCCGTTGATACGTGCCAGAAATACAGCCCGCTGGTTATGAAATTTCTGCGAAACAACAATGATGCTGTCCTGCCCGAAAATGGCCTTGCTGCGCACCATGGAGTCCAGGGTTCTAAGGCCGGCATAGTCCAGGTAAAGCACACTGTCCGGAACATTGTATTTGATGATCTCACGCCGCATTTGCTCTGGCTCATTGTAATACCGGGTGCGGTTGTCGCCACTGAGAATAATATACTGCACTTTTCCTTCATGATACAACTGGGCTGCTGCACTGATGCGATAGTGGAAATAGGGGTTAGGTTGTCCCGATTTTACCCTGGGGCTGGTACCCAGCACAATAGCTGTGCGATGGGGTTTGAGATCTTCAAGGTTGGAATAAACAGAGCCACTGGAAAAAAAAACAATGACCAGGTTGCTGGTCACTATTACCAACAATACCAAAGCTATGGTATAGATGATCAATCTTGAAATTGAGAAATATTTCCAGGCTTTACTTCGTAGCATCTGAGGCTATTAGAATGATTTAAGCATGAACGCTTTTATTGGTACAAAATTACAAAAACATCTTTCAGATGTACTTTTTTTTATACAATTTACAACAATACATCACTGAAGGATCAATTTGTCTGTTTTTTTATTTATATTAATTAAAAACTACAGAGAAAAAAATAACAAATTGTGGATAACTTCCCGGCAACCGTGTCAAATGACATTTACTTGTATGACAGTATTTTGTAGTGATACCCGCAAAAATTTTTCGGAATAAACCCATCAATCTGAATAAATAGTTATAGTTTTGCGAGCAGGAGAAAATCCTTATCAAAATACATTTTTAAACAACCCATTTTAT
>SLIL01000016.1 GCA_007135645.1 Bacteroidales bacterium | reverse complement strand
TCGACAATACCCGGTTTTACCTCGAGAAAGAATTTGTTTCTTCCCTCATCGATTATTTTTAGCTTGCCTTTGTCGATCCTGGCGATCAGAGGTGCGTGATTGTTCAATACCTCAAAGGAGCCCATAGAACCGGGAAACTGAACCAGCACAACATTCCCCTCATAGATAAATTCCTCTGGTGATAATACTTTTAAAAGCATGGCGGTCAGTCTTTAGAAGATTCTTCAAGAATTGCTTTCCCTTTTTCGATGGCTTGTTCAATGGTGCCTACCAAATTAAATGCGCCTTCGGGGTATTCATCCACATCTCCGTTCATGATCATTTTAAATCCTTTCAGCGTGTCTTCGATGGAAACGAAGCTCCCTTTGAGCCCCGTAAACTGCTCGGCAACAAAGAATGGCTGAGAAAGGAAGCGCTGCACTCTTCGGGCCCTTCCCACAACGAGGCGGTCTTCTTCCGAGAGCTCATCCATACCAAGAATGGCAATTATGTCCTGCAGTTCTTTGTATCGCTGGAGCAGCATTTTCACCTCCCTGGCAGTCTGGTAATGTTCTACCCCAACCACCTCGGGCGTAAGAATACGTGAGGTTGAATCCAGTGGGTCAACAGCCGGATAAATTCCCAGCTCAAAGATTTTGCGGCTCAGTACCGTTGTAGCATCCAGGTGCGAGAATGTTGTTGCGGGAGCAGGGTCGGTAAGGTCATCGGCGGGAACATAAACGGCTTGCACCGAGGTAATGGATCCTCTTTTGGTAGATGTGATCCTCTCCTGCATCAAACCCATTTCGGTAGCAAGAGTGGGCTGATAACCCACTGCCGATGGCATCCGTCCCAGCAGGGCTGATACTTCGGAGCCCGCCTGGGTAAACCGGAAGATATTGTCAATAAAGAAAAGAATGTCTGATCCTGATGTTTCATCATCACCATCGCGAAAATACTCTGCTACTGAAAGCCCTGATAATGCAACCCTGGCGCGAGCTCCCGGGGGTTCGTTCATCTGTCCGAAGATAAGTGTCGCCTGCGACTGACCCAGCTGATCCATATCAACCTTGCTCAGATCCCAGGTGCCCTGCTCCATTGATTTCACAAAATCATCGCCATACCTAATGACCCCTGACTCAATCATTTCGCGCAGCAAATCATTTCCTTCACGTGTTCGTTCTCCTACTCCTGCAAAAACACTGGTGCCCTGGTATCCTTTGGCAATGTTATTGATCAGCTCCATGATCAATACGGTTTTTCCAACCCCTGCACCACCAAATAACCCAATTTTTCCTCCTTTGGGATAGGGTGCCAGCATATCAATAACCTTAATACCGGTATACAGTACCTCTGTTTCTGTTTTCAGGTTTTCAAACTTGGGCGCTTCATTATGAATGTTGTACCGTTTTTTGGTGTCAACCGCCCCTAAACCATCAATAGGCTCACCAATTACATTAAAAAGTCTGCCTCTGATTTTCTGATCGGCAGGCATGGTGATAGGGCCACCTGTTGAGACAACCTCCATTCCGCGGTAAAGGCCATCGGTTGAATCCATGGCCACCGTACGAACAGTATCTTCTCCCATGTGCTGTTGACATTCAAGCACAATGGTAACTCCATGATCATTTGTTACTTCCAGAGCATCATAAATAGCAGGAAGACTATCGGTTGTGTCAAAGGAAACATCCACAACAGGGCCAATAACCTGCGATATTTTACCGGTAATTTTTTCCATTTGCCTCAAGTTTGATATATTAGTTATTTGATTTTTCAGTCTTTCACCTTCCTTAAAGGGGAAAAGATCTGTTTCTTGGTATTCCTCCTGTTTGTCAACAACTTATTATCAGGAATAATACCTGATCAATAGGTCATATTATTTAAACAGACAACAATATTAATAAATTTTAATCTCACAAAACAACGTAAATCACGTAATTTTATCTTCTGACAGATTTTTTTCAGGAAAATGTTTGCGAATCTTCCGCAATCATCGTTTATTATAGTAATTTTTATAGTTTTGTAAAAAGTGCAGCTTTTAATGGAAATACCTCCACCTATCTTCTTATACCGTTTCCATTATAACCTGAACCAGGATTAACCCAGTTAAAATTTGAAGCAATTGCAGATATATAAAAGCATAGAAGAATTAGACAGTAATGCTTTCAGACACATTATTGCCGGAGCATTTTTTCAGATGCAAAAAAGCTGCATGTTGCGTGTTCCGGAAATAAATACGTTGGTATCTGGCGAAATACTTTATGTGGATGTATTACCTGCCCCTGGCAATCACCAGGTAATTTTAAGCAAGCAAGAAAGACAAAACCTTCTGAAGCAGCTGGGTGCAGAGCATTATCTGCCGGTTTCTGTTGCCAGCTGGCCCCAAACCCTTGGTTATATAAGAAAGAGAAACAAAGGCTCCAACGGGATTTACAAAGGACCTTTTTTTCTGAGCGGGCTTAATGAAACAGGTACCGATCTTCATCTTATGCAGTCATTTCTGACCTTTGCTTTTTCAGATACCAGTAAATTTGAATGGCATCATAAGCTCGGGTATTTTTATCCTTTGTGTGGCGAAGTGGTATATGGTAATCAAATGGGAAGAAGAATGGGCTACCCAACCCTGAATATCAAGCCTTTGGAAAATCAAAAACTCATCCCTCCCATGGGTGTGTATTCCGGCCTTGTAAAGCACAAGGGCAACTGGTATCAAAGCATGATAAATATAGGCATTCGCCCCACACTGGATCTGGATAAGGTAACCATAGAGGCCCATGTTTTTGAGTTCTCTGGCGAAATTTACGGCGATGAGGTTACATTACACTTTACCGGCAGGATTCGGGATGAGATGAAATTCCCTTCTCTGGATAGCCTTAAAACACAGCTTAAAGCAGACCAGAAAGCTGTATTGACTGCACTGAATACAATGAATATTGATACCGCAACAACAGAAGAGTTTTTACTATACAAATAACCCGGATTATTCATAAAACGCTGAATAACCCAGGAACGTTCAGAACTCCAAAACCTTTTGAATACCAATAATGAACAACACAAGCAAAACCATACTGATACTGGTGATTGTGATCCTTTCGGGGTTGTTTGCATGGTATTTTTTCAGAATTGTAGTTTATTTGCTTGTTTCGGTAGTATTGTCGCTTCTGGGCCAGCCGGTTGTGGAGTTTTTACACCGGATAAAACTGGGACCGTTTCGCCTGCCATTGGGAGTAAGTGCATTTATTACCCTGTTGATCATTATTTCCCTGATTGGTGGTTTTATTTCATTTTTCTTCCCCCTGCTTGCCTCACAGGCAACATTTGTATCTGAGCTGGATGTTGCTGCCATTACACGCAGCCTGGAGGAGCCCCTGTCGCAGCTGGAGTTTTTACTGCATGAATGGTCGTTCCTGAATCCCGAAGAGACCATTGGGGGGAAAGTAGTAGGGGAATTGATGGCCATTGCAACCTTTGAACGGTTTTCCTCTTTCTTTAACTCCCTGATTGGGTTTGCTGTTGAAATATTCATAGGTTTTCTCGCCATTAGCTTTATGACCTTTTTCTTTCTGAAGGAAAAACATCTTTTCTCCGGAATCCTGATCTTTTTCACCCCCCATCCACATAAAGAAGAAGCCCGCGAAA
This sequence comes from Bacteroidales bacterium, assembly GCA_007135645.1. Taxonomy (GTDB): domain Bacteria; phylum Bacteroidota; class Bacteroidia; order Bacteroidales; family UBA7960; genus SKVR01. The sequence goes on along the minus strand of SLIL01000016.1, from coordinate 10,314 downwards.
TATTATATGAAAGCAAGATTTTGCTGCGCCGGTATTTTCTGGGTTTGATCACCGATCTGTTTGCCGTTTTTGTAATGATCAGCTTTGCCATGTGGATCATTGGCCTGCCCAATGCACTGGTAATTGGTTTTTTTGCCGGTATCCTGAATGTTATTCCCTATGTAGGGCCCATCATTGCCACATTTATTGGTGTTTTCCTGGGATTGTCAGTGAACCTGCACCTGGATTTTTACACCCAGATGGTGCCTCTTATTATCAGCATAATGGCCTCGTTTATCATTGTCAATACCATTGATGTAGGTGTATTGCAGCCTATGATCTATTCGAAAAGCGTGAAAACCCATCCTCTGGAAATATTTATTGTTTTCCTGATTGCAGGTATTGCCGGGGGTGTATTCGGGATGATCATTGCTATCCCCTGCTACAGTGTGATCAGAATTTTTACAAAGCAATTTTTCTCAAAATCAAAAATGATTAAAGGGATTAAAGAGTCTTTTAACCAGCCCCAGCCCGGATAAAAAAGCTTTGCAACCCCAAAAACTGGTTATTATGATAATCAACCGCCTGGCTTATGTTCGCGACGGGATTGAATTAATGAGAAAACTAACTTTTCACAGGCTGTGGAACTACGGAAAGATCCTGATTTCTTACCGCATCTCTCTCTTCAGCAAGCGTCCTGTGATATGGTCGGGACCCTTTTCCCTGAGTTTTGAAACAGCATCCGTTTGCAATCTCAGATGTCCCGAATGTATAACCGGGGCAGGTTTAACAAATCGCAACAACAAGCTTTTATCCCGGGAATTTGTTTCCCGTAAAACCCAATTGCATAAAAGCCATGCATTTTACTGCAATCTCTATTTCCAGGGCGAGCCCTTTTTGAACCCGGATATTTTTGATGCCATAAAAACTGCGGTGTCAGCAAACTACTACACGGTGATCTCTACCAATGGCCACTTTCTCAAAGAAGATCAATGCTATAAAATCATAGAGTCGGAGCTTCACAGGATCATTATCTCACTGGACGGATCAGACAAAGAAAGTTATCAAAGCTATCGTGCAGGAGGAAGTTTTGAAGCTGTAATAAAAGGAATTCAACGGCTAGCATCTCTTAAAAAAGCAAAGGGAAGCCCTTTTCCCTACCTTGTAATTCAGTTTCTGGTGAATAAAACCAATGAAAATCAGCTGGATCAAGCACGCACCTTATCAAAAAAACTGGGAGCAGATGAGCTTCAATTCAAAAGTATGCAGATCTATTCAAGTAAGGGGATGTCTGAATTTTTACCAGGAAAAAAGCAATTCAGAAGGTATGATAGCGCAGGCAGGCTTGTGAAAAAACCAAGCAACTGTTTCAGGCTATGGAGCCATATGGTTTATACTTCTGACGGTGAAGCAGTGCTTTGTTGTTACGACAAGGAACCCAATTACCCTTTAGGCAACAAGGAAGAAAACAGCATGGATATCTGGAGGTCGGAGAGGCTGCAGAGTTTCAGAAAAAAAAACCTTATGGGTACTGATACACCTGATATTTGTGGCAATTGCGGGGAATAAATTGCACAGAATCAAAAAAACCGGACTGCGCCGGTTTTTCGAATCACTATATTGTCATGATGTCTTTTTCTTTGGCCTCAAGCATTTTATCAACCTGCTGAATATGATCATTGGTAAGTTCCTGTATATTGTTTTCAAGCCTCTTAACCTCATCCTCCGGAACGCCTTCTTTTTCCTGCTTTTTCCCTGAATCCAGGGCTTCGCGTCGTGCATTTCGGATGCTTACTTTACAGGTTTCGGCTTCTGCTTTGGATTTCTTCACCAGATCTTTACGCCTCTCTTCCGTAAGGGGAGGAACCACTATGCGTATGAGAGTACCGTCGTTTTGTGGGTTGAATCCCAGATTGGCAGCCATAATGGCCTTTTCAATAGGTGCCAGCATGTTTTTTTCCCAGGGTTGTACCACAATGCTCCTGGGGTCGGGTGTATTGATATTGGAAACCTGCGACAGGGGAGTCATGGTACCATAGTAATCTACCTTTACACCATCAAGCATTTGCGGGCTAGCCTTTCCGGCCCTGATCTTTATAAGCTCACGTTCAAGATGCTTCACGGCATTGCCCATCTTTTCTTCGGCTTCATCGTATAAAAAATCAATTTCTTCGCTCATAACAAGGTTGCTTAAAGGTTATGTTTTGGGTTTATTACATGCAAAAATAAACTTTTTGCAATAATTGTCATCAACGACATTAATTTTTTACCAGGGTGCCATTGTTTTTGCCCTCCACAATGATCTCCCTCAGGTTCCCTTTCTTGTTTACATCGAAAACAATAATGGGTACATTATTTTCGCTGCAAAGCGTAAATGCAGTAAGATCCATAATCCGCAGATTTCTTTTATAGGCCTCATCAAAGGTGATCTCGGTAAACCGCTGAGCTGAAGGATCTTTTTCGGGATCGGCGGTGTAAACCCCGTCTACACGCGTTCCTTTAAGCAACACATCAGCTTTTATTTCAACAGCCCGCAAAGCAGCGGCCGAATCAGTGGTAAAGAACGGATTGCCCGTTCCTCCGCTGATAATAACCACATAGCCCTGTGTAAGGTATTCTATAGCCCTTCGACGGCTCATCCGTTCGCAAACGGGATCAACAGCGATCCCTGACAATACTACGGAGCGTATTCCTTCATTTTCCAGTGCTGACTGCAGCGCAAGCGAATTGATCACCGTAGCAAGCATTCCCATATAATCTCCCTGCACGCGGTCAAACCCCTTGTGGCTTCCGGTCATGCCCCTGAAAATGTTTCCGCCACCCAGCACCACTGCTACCTCAATATTTTCACTATATACTGATTTTATTTCGTTTGCATAAGCAGAAAGCATTCCTGCATCTATCCCATGCCCGGCACCAGATGCCAGCGATTCTCCGCTCAACTTAAGTAATATCCTTTTGTAGTTTATCATTGTTCCGTTTTTTTGAAGTTTGCAATTTGCAAGTTTACCTATTTTCTTTTATTCTGTCTATATTTTTTTACCGGGCATAAAAAAAGGGGGCATTGAGCCCCCTTAAAAAGTTATTTTGCTTTTTTATTAAGAAGCAAGAGCAAAGCGCTTAAAGTCAACAACAGTAAGGCCTTTTTGTGCCGCATCAAGCATTTGCTGAACGGTTTTCTTTCCGTCTTTGTAAAAATCCTGGTTAAGCAGCGTACTCTCTTTGTAGAATTTATTGAGCTTACCCATGGCGATTTTTTCAAGCATTTCTTCAGGTTTGCCTTCCTGACGAGCTACTTCTTTACCGATTTCAATTTCTTTTTCAATAACATCGGCGGGTACACTGTCTTTATCAAGAGCTACAGGAGCCATAGCAGCAATTTGCATGACCACATCCTTGCCTGTTTGCTCATCGGCAACAGCCTGGTTAAAAGCAGCAACAGAGGCTACACGGTTTCCTGGGTGGATGTAAGCAAATGTCATTTCGCCTGTTACAAAGGCAAATTGTGAAAGTTCAAGTTTTTCACCGGTTTTACCAATCATGTCGGTAATATTTTCCTGAACGGTTCTGCCGTCCATGGTTGTGTTTGCCAGCTCTTCAACAGTGGAGCACTTGCTTTCGATTCCCAGGTTAAGAAGCTTCTCAGTAAAGTCAATTACTTCCTGATTTTTTGCAACAAAGTCGGTTTCGCAGTTAAACATAATGATCGCGGCGCCTTTGTTGTCCTGGGTAGTTTTGGCCAGTACCACACCTTCGTTGGCAGAGCGATCAGCTCTGTTTGTTGCGAGTTTTTGACCTTTCTTGCGGAGAATATCTATAGCTTTTTCGAAGTCACCATCGGATTCTACCAGTGCTTTTTTACAATCCATCATACCAGCACCGGTTTGTTTACGCAATTTGTTTACTTCTGCAGCAGAAATATTTGCCATTTTATTTAATTGTTAATAGTGAATACCTTATTAGATTATTTTCTGGTCTTTTTAGCAGCGGCGCCCCTGGGAGCTCTGGAAGATCTCTTTGCATCTTCTTCCTCTTCATCCTTGAGCTTTTGCTTTCTGGCTTTTCTTGCAGCCTCTTTTTCTTCTTCGTCCATATCATCCACTTCTGCAAGAGATTTTGCCTCAATTTTTGCCTCAGCTGCATCTCTTTCTTCTTCCTCTTCGGCTTTATCCTTCTCCATCTTTCTCTCAGCCAGACCTTCCTGAATAGCTTCCACCATTTTTTTCACGATCATTGCAATGGATTTTGAAGCATCGTCGTTGGCAGGAATGGGAAAATCCACTTCATTGGGGTTGGAGTTGGTATCAACGATTGCAAAGGTGGGAATGTTGAGCTTCTGTGCTTCAGCAACAGCAATATGCTCTTTCATAATATCCACGATAAATATTGCGGCGGGCAGCCTGGTAAGGTCAGCAATAGAGCCAAACTGTTTTTCCAGTTTTGCCCTTTCACGGGTTACCTGCAATCTTTCTTTTTTCGAGATATTGTTAAAAGTACCATCGGTTGACATTCTGTCGATGGTAGACATTTTCTTTACCGCTTTTCTGATGGTAGCAAAATTGGTAAGCATCCCTCCGGGCCATCTTTCGGTAACGTAAGGCATGTTGATGGGTTTTACCAGTTCAGCTACAACATCTTTAGCCTGTTTTTTTGTGGCAACAAAGAGAATTTTCTTGCCCGACCGTGCAATCTGTTTCATTGCTGCGGCGGCTTCATCAATCTTGGCAATGGTTTTATTGAGATCAATAATATGAATACCATTTCTTTCCATAAAGATATATGGAGCCATATTGGGGTTCCACTTGCGTTTGAGGTGGCCAAAGTGCACGCCTGCTTCAAGGAGTTCGTTATAATTGGTTCTTGCCATGTTAAAAATAATTTTCCAAAAATGAGATTAACGTTTGCTGAATTGGAATTTCTTCCTGGCTTTTTTCTGGCCGGGCTTTTTCCTTTCTACCATTCGGGGATCACGACGCAACAGTCCCTTTGCCTTCAGGGCAGGGCGCCATTCGCCGTTAATTTCTACCAATGCACGGGAAATAGCAAGACGCATAGCCTCTGCCTGTCCTTTTATCCCTCCGCCATCAAGGTTTACTTTCAGATCATATTTACCTTCATTACCAGTAATCTGGAAAGGTTGATTGATTACATATTGTAAAATAGAGGTAGTAAAATAATCTTTTACATCTCTTTTGTTTACAGTTATCTGTCCATTGCCAGGCTTAAGATATACTCTTGCAACGGCAGTTTTTCTTCTTCCTATAGTGTTGATAACTTCCATGCTTACTTGATTGTATTAAGGTTGATTTTTTGCGGTTGCTGGGCTTCATGAGGATGCTCATTTCCTGCATAAATGTGAACGTTGCCCAGGAGAACGGCTCCAAGCTTGTTTTTAGGCAGCATCCCTTTTAAGGACTTACGGATAATTTCGGTGGGCTTCTTTTCAAGCATCTGTTTTACAGAAGTAAAACGCTGCCCGCCAGGATAGCCCGTATGACGAACATATTCTTTCTGATCCCACTTGTTGCCGGTAAGTGCAATCTTTTCGGCATTTATGATGATCACATAATCTCCGCAATCTACATGAGGGGTAAAATTCACCTTGTGCTTACCACGTAAAATTTTGGCAACCTTACTTGCAAGACGACCCAGTACTTCATTTTCTGCATCAACCAAAACCCAGTCTTTATTTACTGTGTCTCTGTTGGCAGATACTGTTTTATAGCTTAATGTATCCATTACTTGCTTAATTTGCTGTATTTGATTTTTTTATAACACGAAATACCCCTTTTCAAAGGGGGGTGCAAAGCTAAAACTAATTTTTAATTCGGGCAAACTTATTAACAATAAATTGTTGATAAATTTTTTATATAACTATTGACAAAACGGGCTAATTTTTCAGGCTGCAAAGATAGAAATTATTTCCTTTTGTTTTTCAACATTTTGCAAAAAAATTACAGGTGCCGAAAATACTGTTTAACACATATTTAATCCGTCAAATATATTTATGTGGGGCGAATCAACTAATTTTGCATCGCCATTTTTATGAAACGGCACAACGCATTTGAAACCAAACCTCATCGAAATGATCACATTCAAGCAAAATATATTCATGATGGCGGCTCTGCTTTTCATGATAATAGTTCCTCCAAAAGGCCATGCCATTACCCTCTCCCCCCAGGCGCAGATCACCATGCTTACAGCAAGCCCCGGAGATGAATTGTATTCCGTTTTCGGACATAGCGCCCTTAGAGTTACAGACCAGCACAACAACATCGACCTGGTTTTCAATTATGGCACCTTTGATTTTGACACCCCGAATTTTTATCTGCAGTTTACCAGGGGAAAGTTACTATATAAACTTTCGGTGGTGCCCATGCAATATTTTTTGCTGGAATACCAGTATGAAGGACGTGCAATCTTTGAACAGGTGCTTAACCTTACACCCACCGAGAAACAAAATGTTTTCGATTTTCTGCTGATAAACCAGCTTCCTGAAAACGCTTACTATCACTACGATTTTTTTTATGATAACTGTGCTACCCGCATAAGGGATCTGGCAGATGATATTTTAAACCCGATATGGGAGGAAGAAATCAACCAGGAGTCGCTCAGGTATATCCAGTCATTGCTGAATTACGAATTTGAATATGAGCCTGATTTGAATGGCCCGCGCACATTCCGGGATTTGTTGCAGCCATTTCTTGTAAACATGCCCTGGAGTGCCTTTGGAATAGATCTCGCCCTTGGGCTACCCGCAGACAAGGTTGCCACAGCGTGGGATTATATGTACCTGCCCGATGAAATGCTTATGGCCTTTGCTCTTGCTGTTCACCCCGACGGCAGACCCCTGGTATCTGAACACAGAACCATACTCACCAAAACCCTTGAATTATCGCCCGCAGGAACTGTTTCACCTCAAATGGTTTTCTGGTTTGTATTTGTCCTTGGGATCTTTAGCCTGTATGCACCAAAATACTCAAAAGCATTTGACAAGGCCTTTTTCTCCGTTCTGGGGTTAACCGGCTTTGTTGTGGTTTTCCTGTGGTTCTTTACCGACCATATTACTACCAAAGCCAATCTGAATATCTTGTGGGCGCTGCCTACCCACATCTACTTTATATGGGTGGCAAATTATGGCAACAACCGGAGCATTGTTAAATGGTATTTTAAACTTGTAACCATTTTATCACTTTTGTTGGTTTTACTATGGCCTTTACTCCCCCAGGCATATCATCCGGCATTTTTTCCTATTATTCTTACAGCACTGATCAAGTCAGCAATTTATGGTTTTGGTTTTAAGGTGCTACCAGCAGGTTTGAAAAAGATCATGGGCACTAATTCTAAGTGAACTTTCACTGTAATACATTGTTTATCAAGTTTAAAAGTACTTTAAAAATAGTTTTACGATTATGATCAAGGGGTTAGTAAGCGGATTGCACCACATCACTTCCATATCCGGAAGTGCCCGCAACAATGCACGATTTTATACAGAAATTCTTGGTTTGCAGTTTGTAAAGCGAACGGTAAATTTCGACAGCCCGGAAACATGGCATTTATACTATGGAGATAAAACAGGAAACCCAGGCAGCATTACAACCTTTTTCCCTTACTCGGGCATCACCCGGGGCAAATCGGGCAACAAGTCGGTTGTTTCTACCATGTTTTCTGTTGATCATAGTGCACTGGATTTCTGGATAAAACGGTTTAAAACACACCAGATTGACTATCGCGGACCTTTTCAGCGTTTTGATGAGGAGTTTATTGTTTTTGAAGATTTTGACGGAATTCAGATAGAGCTGGTATTGAACAGTACCGATAAACGTCCCGGATGTTTTACTGCCGGGATCCCTTCAGAATATGGCATTAAAGGGCTATATTCAGCTACCCTGAGCTATGCTTCTCCTGATGCTACCTATGAATTCCTGGTGCGAAACCTTGGCCATACCAGGCTTGTTGAGATGCCTGAGCGCATAAGGCTTTATTCCGGTGAAGATGCTCCTGGCAATTATATCGATCTGATAGCGCGCCCTTCCGTTCCCGATCAGATTGCCGGGGCAGGTACCGTGCATCACCTTGCATTTAATACCTCAGATGAGCAAACCCAGGAGCAGCTGCGGGGTCAATTGCAGCGAGCAGGATTTCATCCCAGTTCCATGCAAGACCGGCAGTATTTCAAGTCCATTTATTTCCGTGAGCCTGGTGGTGTTTTATTTGAAGTAGCTACTGCAGTACCGGGTTTCCTCATTGATGAATCACCCGAAGAATTGGGCGAAAACCTCAGGCTTCCTCCATGGCTCGAAGAGCGCAGAGAAATCATAGAGGCCGGGCTTTCTCCTTTGTAAGAATTCTCCTGAGTTTGTGAATCTACAAAGCAATGCTACTCTGTGGCCATGGGGTGGTATTCACCTCTTAACCCTGCCGGATTGGCATTTCTGATGTCGTAGGCAATGGATATGCTGGGCCTCACAGTATCCAGACCAAATCCTTTGCCCTCGAGTATATGCTGATAGGTTACCGTGTGCAGATCAGTAAATCCTCCACTGAATTCAAACTCCTCACCATCGAGCTGTAGTGATCTGCAGGTGGTTTGCCCCTTTTCCTTTATTTCCCGGGGCAGATCTTCGTGATTTACACTCAAGAACCATCGAACCCTGGCCTTTTGCAGGTGTAAAAAACCGGCAGCTTTATCTCTTCGGCTCACATGCACAATATTCTCCTTTACATTTCCAAAAATCCAGGAAAGCATATCAAAAAAATGAATCCCTATATTGGTGCCAATACCTCCTGACTTCTCCGTGTTTCCCTTCCATGAGTAAAAGTACCATGAACCACGGGAGGTAATATAAGTAAGGTCAATATTATAGATCTTATCCGTGGGAGAAGCATCAATTTTTTCCTTCAACGCTTTCACAGAGGGATGATGCCTGAGCTGAAGGATATTGAATATTCTCTTGCCTGTTTCCTTTTCTATTTCTGCCAGGGCATCCACATTCCATGGGTTGAGCACCAGTGGCTTTTCACAAATGGCATGAGCCTGGTTTCTCAGGCACATTCGTATATGGGAGTCGTGCAAATAGTTAGGTGAACAAATACTCACATAATCCATGGCCTGCTCACCTTTTTTACGCACTTTATCCATATGGCGATCAAATCGTTCCGGCTCAGTAAAAAAGTCTGCCTGGGGAAAATAACTGTCAATAACCCCTACACTGTCAAAAGGATCCAGTGCTGCCATTAGATTATTCCCTGTATCTTTTATTGCTTTCATGTGCCGGGGCGCAATGTATCCTGCAGCTCCGATCAATCCAAACTGAACCGGTTTATTCATATCTTGCAAATTGACGATTATCAGATTATTTAGTGCTATTTTCCTATACCCCTTTTTTACAGCAAGTATTGTACAAGCAGAACCTTTTTAAACGCTTAGTTTAATAGTTCGTTTTCATTAACCAACCCTTCAACAGGTCAGTGCGATTCCAAAAAACAAAAGTACAATTTTTTACATGAGCAATCCGAACATTGTTATCTGGATCTTGAACCCGGAATACCAAACAAATCAAAAAGTTTATTAAATTAGTGTAATGCTTACAGGAATTGATCATAATAATCATAGTTATACCGAGCAAAATTTTAAATCCAATGCGTATCTTTGCACAATTTTACTGACAAAAATAGATCAAAGCATATTAATTTAAAGTTACAGATGAAATTTTTTAAATTACATCTACAAAATTTGTTGTATATTTGAAACCGATACAAAATATGCAAAGAAAAAGATGGCTTGCGTTATATACCCGGCCACGGTTTGAAAAGAAAATACAAAAGGTCCTTGTGGAGCAAAACATTGAGTGTTACCTGCCAATGATCAAAACTCTGCGTCAATGGAGTGACAGAAGAAAATGGGTAGAGGTGCCTCTTTTCAGTTCCTATATATTTGTGAAAGTATCTCATTTAGAGTATCTGAGTGTTTTAAATGCCCCAGGTTCGGTAAAGTTTGTTTCTTTCGAAGGAAATGCCGTTGAAATACCTGAAAAACAAATTGAAGCTATAAAGTGGGTGCTATCAACCAATATCGAGACTGAACCTCTGGAAGAAAAAATTCCCGAAGGAAGTAAGGTTGAAGTAATTAAAGGGCCCCTTATGGGGTTGATTGCTGAAATGACAAGATACAACAACAAGAATATTATCATGCTTAGAATAGAGCAACTGGATAAGTCAATTGAGGTGAAAATACCAAGAAACCACGTCAGGATTTTGTGAAAACACTGGGTTTTTAGGTGTTTATTCCTATAAATAGTTAAGTGTTTTACGTAGCAGAAAACAACAGGTTAT
>SLIL01000169.1 GCA_007135645.1 Bacteroidales bacterium | reverse complement strand
TTACCGGACAACAATGATTCTTTACTTACCTGCTTCATGCAAAATGAATGCATAATCTAAACAACAAAAATATAAAATGGTTTTGCTTGTGAATTGATAAAAATTGGGGAAATCCGATAGTTGTCAAAAGATTTCTTCAAAGTCTTCAACTTTTCAACAATTACATGTGTTTACTATTGATAAAAAGCGCAAGATGGGAAAACAAATATTGATAACCGGCACAGGTTTGGGCGGACTGACCGCTGCTCTCAGGCTCTCAGCAAGAGGGTACCAGGTAAGGATGGTTGAAAAAAATCATTCCCCGGGCGGACGCCTCAACCAGGTAAAAAAAGATGGGTTTACCTTTGACATGGGGCCTACCTTTTTCAGCATGACCTATGAGTTCGATGAGTTTATCCAGGATGCCGGCATCAAAATGCCTTTTACTTTCAGGGAACTGGACACCCTTTACGCGGTAAACTTCAGGGGTACCGAAAAAAAATACTTCATCCACAAAGATCTTGACAAACTGGCTCTGGAATTTCAGGATGTTGAACCGGATTTCAAAAATAAGATGCAACGTTTTCTGAAATCGGGCGAGAAATTTTTCAACGATGTGGAGCACAAGATCCTGAAAAAAGACTTTGATTCCATATGGGATTACTTACTTGCCATGACAACAGTACCTCCCCGTCATTTACCCAGGCTCTGGCGAACTATTTGGGATGAGATGGAGAGGCATTTTGAATCACGCGAAGTAAAAGAAATTTTCTCGCTGGTAGCCTTTTTTCTGGGGGGCACTCCGTTTGATACCCCGGCAATTTACTCCATTCTTTCCTATACAGAACTGGTGCATGATGGCTACCACAACGTGGAGGGGGGAATGTATAAAATTACTGAAGGACTGATCAGTGAGCTCAGCAAACAGAAAATACCCATAGAATATAACACCGAGATTGTTGATTTTCGCTCAGAAAACGGCCGGATCACCACGCTGATTGACCAGCACGGCAATAGCCATAAAGCCGATATATTCCTCATTAACAGCGATGCAGCTTTCTTCAGGGGAAGGGTGCTGAAAGACCCAAAATACACAGAAGAAAAACTTGACCGGATGCAATGGACCCTGGCACCATTGACCCTCTACCTTGGTATTGACAAAAAGATTGACAATGTGCCTCTTCATAACTATTTCCTGGGAGATAATTTTGAAGAGTATTCCAAAAATGTATTTAAAAACTCCGTTTCCTTTGAAAAGCCCTATTATTATGTAAATGTGGTATCACGGAGCGATCCCGGTAGTGCACCCGAAGGTATGGACAGCCTGTTTGTACTTTGCCCGGTCCCCGACCTGAGGTTTAAGCCCGACTGGTCGGACAAAGATCAGATTGTGGAAACCATTATATCAGATCTTTCGGAGCGAATGAATATAGATATTCAAAAACATCTGGTGTCAAAAACCGTTCTTACTCCTGAAGACTGGGCAAAAGCATTTAACCTTTACAAAGGCAGCGGACTGGGACTGGGACATTCGCTGAAACAAACCGGAGGGCTGCGCCCACGGAATTTTGACAGGAAATACAAGAACCTTTACTATGTGGGCTCAAGCACAATCCCCGGAACAGGGCTCCCGATGGCAGTAATAAGCTCTAAACTCACAGTGGAACGAATTTCAAAAAATCATGGACTTTTACACAGGTAATGCACTAAAGATCAGCAAAACCACCACCCTCAACTATTCCACCTCTTTCAGCATGGGTGTATGGATGCTTAACAAAAAATACCGGCCTGCCATATACGCCATTTATGGGTTTGTAAGGTTTGCCGATGAAATTGTAGATACGTTTCACGATAAAGATCAGAAGACTTTACTCAAGAATTTCAAAGAAGAAACATATCTGGCCATTAAAGACGGGTTCAGCACCAACCCGATCCTCCACAGCTTTCAATGGGCTGTAAACCGCTACAAAATTGAGCATGAACATATTGATGCGTTTCTTTACAGTATGGAGCTGGATTTGTTCAAGACACGCTACAACCGCAAGGAGTATCACCAGTATATCTATGGCTCGGCCGAGGTGATCGGTCTGATGTGCCTGAGAGTGTTTTACGATGGTGACGATGAGAGATATAAGGCACTGATCCACCCTGCAAGAAAACTGGGCGAAGCTTTTCAAAAGGTCAATTTCCTGCGCGATATGTTGTCGGACTATCACGAGAGAGGCCGCGTTTATTTTCCCGAGGTAGATTTTGACAATTTTGATATTTCCATGAAAAAGGATATCGAAGCAGAAATAAAACAGGATTTTGATGAGGCTTACAAAGGAATAAAACTTTTGCGCAAAGATGTTCGCCTGGGGGTTTTTCTGGCCTATAACTATTACCTTAAGTTGCTGGAGAAAATTGAGAATGCCCAACCGGAGCAGCTGCTGGAAAAAAGGTTCAGGATCCCCAACAGCCGCAAGTTTCTGCTACTTTCCAGGTGTTACACACAAAATACACTCAACCTGGTTTAAAGGATCACCCTGAAAAAGCAAATCATGACAAAAAACACCGCAATAATCGGTTCAGGAGTTGGTGGATTGGGTACGGCCATCAGGCTGGCATCCAAAGGGCACAAGGTAACGGTATATGAGCAGGCAGCTATTCCGGGAGGGAAAATTTCTCAGATACAGCACGATGGGTTTCGCTTTGATACAGGCCCATCGCTGTTTACCCTGCCTCAGCTGGTGGATGAGCTGTTCGAAATTGCCGGGGAAGATCCATCAAAACGCTTTCAATACAAAAAGCTGGAATCTTCGTGCAAGTATTTCTGGGATGACGGAACTGTGATAAACGCCTGGCAGAATACGGAAAAGTTTGCCGATGAGATAGAAGAACAAACGGGTGTGGAAGGGAGGCATGTGAAATCTTTCCTGAAAAAGAGCGAAAGGCTGTATCAACTAACTGCCGACGTGTTTATGTTCAACTCTCTGCATAAGCCTGCCAATTACTTTGGCAAGGCTTTCCGCAAATCCATGCTTTATGTGCATGAGCTTGACTCCTTCACCTCCATGCATTTGCGCAACAAACGGTGGTTCTCAAACCCTAAAATAATTCAGCTATTCAACCGGTATGCCACCTACAATGGCTCCAATCCCTACCAGACTCCTGCAACACTTAACATCATTGCCCATCTGGAACACAATATCGGGGCATTTTTCCCTGAGAAAGGGATGTACAGTATTGCCCAATCCCTTTACCAGCTGGCCTTGCGAAAAGGGGTTACATTCCACTTCAACACCCCTGTGCAACAGATCATCATTGAAAACAAAAGGGCCGGCGCACTGAAGGTCAACAACCAGATTCTGCCATTTGACAATATTGTGAGCAATGTGGACGTATGGAACCTTTACAAACATCTTTTGCCCAACCATAAACCGCCTGTTGCCACCGCAAAAAGCCAGCGATCCTCCTCCGCCCTGATCTTTTACTGGGGCATCAACCGGCAATTCCCCCAGCTGGAGGTTCACAACATTTTGTTTGCCAACGATTACCAGAAGGAATTTGATCATCTTTTTGGGAGCAAAACCCTGAGCGATGACCTTACAGTTTATCTGTTTATCAGCTCCAAAACGGTTGCTGGTGATGCTCCCGAAGGAATGGAAAACTGGTATGTGATGATCAACGCCCCCGAAAATACAGGGCAGGACTGGGACAGCATGATCATGGAAGCACGTAAGAATATTATTGAACGGGTCAACAGGGTATTGAATACCGATATTGAAAAACACATATTATTTGAGCACATGGCCGATCCCAGGAGTATAGAAAGAGATACGGGATCATACGGTGGCTCACTTTATGGCAATAGCTCCAATAATCCCTTTGCCGCATTTATGCGACATCCCAATTTCAAAAGAAAGTTCCGGAACCTTTACTTTACAGGGGGCAGTGTGCATCCGGGCGGAGGGATCCCTTTGTGCCTTGCATCTGCGAAAATTGTGGACAGTGAGTTTGAATAGAACTTATGAAGCTGCGATCAGCTCCTTTTGCTCCTTACGGTGCTCCAGGCCCCAGTCGATCATCGCATCCAGCACATCCCGCAAACGCATTCCTGACTCGGTAAGCTCATATTCCACTTTTACCGGTATGGTATTGTGCACCATCCGCTTGACGATACCGTTCAACTCAAGCTCTTTCAGCTCTTTGGACAACATTCGCGGGGTAATGTTTTCAATATCCCTTTCCATATCCCTGTAACGCTTCTTCCCAAACAACAAATAGCCTATAATAGGAAGTTTCCATTTACCATTGAGCACATTCATGGTATCGTTGAGCGCAAGGACAAATTCGCCCGAGCAACTTTTTATCTGTTCTGCTTTTGATTTCATAGTACATGGAGGTTAGTAAAACAAAGCAAGCTATACAAAAGTATAGTACTATTTTAACTACATCCAACTAACAAAAGTATAGCCTCTTTGTTTAAACAATCAAACAAACGAAAAACCACTTAATTCCAACAGAATTCTTTTAAATAAATATTAATCAATATAGTAGTTAACATTAAATCGTAAAATTATGGCAACAACAAAATGGGTACTCGATCCCTCACACAGCGAAATCCTTTTCAAAGTAAAACACCTGATGATCACCAATGTAAAAGGTGAGTTCAGATCATTCAGCGGCGAAATTGACGGCGAAGACTTCAGCAAATCCAAAGCAAAGATCGTTATTGAAAGTTCGTCTGTATTTACCAATAACGAAGACCGCGACAATCACCTGAAAAGTGCTGACTTTTTTGATGTGGAGAAATTCGGCACACTGGAGTTTGAATCCGTTGCTTTCGAAAACAAAGGAGATGGCAATTACACCCTGAAAGGCAATCTTACCATGAAAGGAGTAACCAAAGAGGTGGCCCTTGCCGTGGAATTTGGTGGCACCAACAAGGACCCCTGGGGCAATGAAAAGGCAGGTTTCTCGGTAACCGGCAAGTTAAACCGTAAAGACTGGGGCCTGAACTGGAATGCCGCACTTGAAACCGGTGGTGTGCTGGTGGGCGAAGAAGTAACCATTATGGCAGAGGTGCAGTTTGCCAAACAACCTTCCTGACCCGAACAGAGTTATCCGGATTAAACTGTCTTAATAATCATCGGCCCTGCAGTCTCTTATAGAATTGCAGGGCCGATGTCTTTTGCGGGGATGAATTTGCCTGGGAAAAACGTCCAGGAATTTTACGGATCGTGTTTATTAAAGCTTGAATCCACTCCGAAAAGTACAATACCCCCCATCCCCCTAAGAGGGGGAGCTCGCAACCTATTGAATTTATGTGAGTTATAAAGGGAAGTTTTATCTACAGCATTAAAAAAAAGACTTTTCAGAGTGGACTCAAGCTTACTTGCATACAAACCGCCACAACAGAAAAAATCACTTTCTCTTAAAGATCCCTTCACGGATTCCGATTCCCTTAGGCTGCACCGGTATTCCAAAATAACCCTCCTTTACTGTCTTTACCTCTTCAATGGTGTAAAAGGCATTGGGGTTGTACTGGTTGATGGCATGAATTACCTGGTGCACATTTTTTCGTTTGATGATTGTGAACAGAATCTTTACTTTAGTCCCCATAACTCCCTCGGCATTTATCTGTGTAACTCCAAAGCCAAGTTCTTTCAAATGACTGATCAGTTCTGTGGTATCTTTCTTGGGGATGACCCGAATAAGCAATGTTCCCAGTGATAGTTTTTCTTCAATAATGATCCCAATGTAATTCCCCATGGCAAAGCCAGCACCATAGGCAATGTATGACATGGGGTTGTTCAGATGCTTCATTACCTGGGCCACGGCAAGTAGCCAGATAATGACCTCAAAGAACCCAAAAAAGGGTGCAATATTCTTCAACCCTTTGGACACAAATATAACCCTCAGTGTACCAATGCTTTGATCAAGAATCCGGGATAGAAAGATCAAAAATGGGAGAATAACCCATGTCCACCAGAATGAGTTCATTATCGTTTCTACAATCATATGACTTGAGAATTTAAAAACCGTTTAAAATTGCCTGTACTCTTTCCTCAGGGTATAGTTTTTTGACAAGCCTCTTCCACCACCATGAATAAATACTTCTGAACTTACCAGCAAATTATCATCATTAAAACCCCGTTTCACCTTGCTTACCAGCTCACCGTTGCGGTCAAATTCTTCCTGAAGGATAATATTACCTTTATCATCATAGGCAAAATTGGTAGTATTCTTTTTGGTCAGGCTTTCTTCCAGAACCTGGATCAGTTGCCCGCTGGCATTTTCCTTCAAGACGATCTTCTCAATAAGCTGATCCTGATCATTATAAAGCAGGGTTTCTTTTTTATTACCCGACGGGTAATAATCTGCCTCTTTCCGGGTTGATGCATCTTCTGAACCATCATATTCCAGAATTTCCACAGGATTTCCCTTGTTATCGTACTTTATTTTTTTCTCACTAAGAAGATCTCCGTCATAATCTTTTAAGCTGTAATAAACCATCCAGCCATCGGTATTATATTCCATTTCTTCAATGGATTCTGTGTCGCCGTCAGGATCTATAGTCTCCTTTTTGATCAAATGCCCTTTATCGTTGTAGGTATAATGGATAGTATCGAATGATCCATCAAGATAATGCCTGAACTCTTTTGCAATGCGGTTTTGCTCATCAGGCTCCCAGGATTTATGCTCGGCAATGAGCCCATCATGGTCTTTCAGGGTTTCCTCAAGCAAAAAACCATGCTCATTATACTTGTAAGAGTTTTCCTGCAACACATTACCATCCATGTCATACTGGATTTCGGCAACTACTTTTCCGTGTTCGTTGTAGACCGTTTTGGCCAGCATATATTCCACTTCTTCCAGCTGATCATCGGATGAAGATTTCAATAAAAGTTCTTTCTTAAAGGTATAGGTCTCTTTGAATCCAGGATTTGACATAAATAGGGTGAATTTATTTTTTTAACTTGATAAATTTTATTTTAATGGAAAAAACTCGAGATTGAACTGCCTGCAAATGAAGCAACTATTAGTTTTTTTAACGCAAGAGCAAAGATACATATTATAAAAATAACTCTAAATTTACCGCTGCTTTTCATAACCATTACAAACGAAATCAAACAAAAATTAAAACCATGGCCAAAAAAATCTTTTCAAATTTTTTCTTTTTGTTCATAATCCTGTTTTTTATGACACAATGCGGGCAAGACACACAGCTCAGGTATCCCGAAACACGTATGGACGATATCGTTGACAATTATTTCGGTATCGAAGTATCGGACCCTTATCGCTGGCTGGAAGACGACAACAGCGAAGAAACAAAAGCCTGGGTAACAGCACAAAACGAGGTAACTTTCGGATACCTCGGAAGGATCCCTTTCAGGCAAAAGATCAACGACAGGTTGACAAATTTGTGGAATTACGAAAGATACAGCACTCCCTGGCGCGAGGGTGATCATTATTTCTATTTCAGAAATGATGGTACCCAAAACCAAAGTGTTCTTTACGTGAGAGAAGGCCTCGACGGTGAGCCACGGATATTTCTCGATCCCAACGAATTGTCAGAAGATGGCACTGTATCCATAAGTCGCCTGGGAGCTTCCAATGATGGTAAGTATATGGCCTACAGCCTTTCCACAGGAGGTTCGGACTGGAATGAGATTTTTGTAAAGGAGATTGCAACAGGCAAACAACTTGACGATCACATACAATGGGTAAAATTCAGCGGTATTTCCTGGAAAGGAAATGGCTTTTACTACAGCCGGTATGATCAACCGGAACCCGGGCAGGAGCTTTCTGCCGCCAATGAATTCCACAAGGTTTATTACCATAAACTGGGAACATCGCAGGAAGAAGACCGGCTGGTTTACTGGAACCCTGACCACCCCAGAAGAAATTACGGGGTAGGCACTACCGAAGATGAACGGTTTGTTATTTTAAGCGAGTCGCAAAGCACCAGTGGCAATGCCCTTTATGTAAAGGACAACAGAAGACCTGGCAACGGCTTTAAACCAATCATCACAGGTTTTGATTACAATAACCGGGTTATTGATCACATCAACGGCAGATTGCTGGTAATGACCGATCACTCGGCCCCCAGGTACCGGGTAGTACTTATTGATCCGGCCAATCCGGCCCCTTCAGCATGGCGCGAGATCATACCTGAATCAGAAAATGTGCTCAGAAATATCTCCCTCATCGGAGGAAAAATCATTGCCACCTACCTGCAGGATGCACACTCCAGGTCTTTTATTCATGACCTTAGCGGACGCAGGGAAGCGGAGATCGAACTCCCGGCTGTTGGAACTGTGGGAGGCTTTAGCGGAAGGAAAGATGACAACATCGCCTTTTTCTCTTTTACATCTTTTACATTCCCTTCAACCATTTTTAAATTCGATATCAGCACCAACACCTGGGAAGAATACTTTGCCCCGGATCTGGATTTTAACCCCAACGACTATGAAACCCGCCAGGTTTTTTATACCAGCAAAGACGGAACAAGAATTCCCATGTTTATTGTGCACAAAAAAGGCATTGAGCTCGACGGGAATAACCCCACACTGCTTTACGGCTATGGTGGCTTTAATGTTAGCCTCACTCCGGGATTCAGCCTGTCGAGGCTGATCCTTCTGGAAAATGGGGGTGTGTATGCCATGGCCAACCTAAGGGGTGGTGGCGAATATGGCCGCGAGTGGCACGAAGCCGGCAAGCAGCTCAACCGCCAGAACGTTTTTGACGATTTCGTTGCCGCTGCCGAATTTCTGATCGATAACAACTACACGAACCCGGAAAAACTGGCCATACAGGGTGGATCCAATGGCGGTTTGCTCGTAGGTGCCGCTATGACGCAGCGCCCTGAGCTCTTTAAAGTAGCGTTCCCTGCCGTGGGGGTACTCGATATGCTGCGCTATCATTTGTTTACCATAGGATGGGCATGGGCCGATGATTATGGCACCAGCGAAGAGGAAGAGCATTTCCACAACCTTTTGTCCTATTCGCCCCTCCACAACCTTGAATATGGAGTGCATTACCCTGCCACGCTGGTAACCACTGCCGATCATGATGACCGGGTAGTTCCGGCCCACAGCTTCAAATTCATTGCCGAGCTGCAACGCAAACACAGTGGCCCCAATCCCGTGCTCATCAGGGTGGATGTAGATGCCGGACATGGCGCCGGAAAACCCGTTTCAAAGATCATTGAAGAGCACACCGACATATGGTCATTTATGTTTTACAACATGGGAGTGCAACCAATCTACTGAGAAAATCAATAAACCAGAAATAAAAAAGAGGGTGTCCTGAATTTCGGACACCCTCTTTTTTATTTCTTAAGCTAACCTGTCAACGATTATCTAACGATGGTCATCTCCTCAATCAGATGGCTGGCCCCGGCAAATTTCTCAATGACGAAAAGGATATAACGGGCATCCACATTGATGGCCCTTTGCATGTTTTTCTCAAACATGATATCCATACTCATAGCCTCCCAGTTGCCATCAAAGGCCAGTCCAATCAGGTTCCCTTCTCCGTCAATCACCGGACTGCCGGAGTTACCTCCTGTAATATCCAGATCGGCGATAAAGTTCACCACCATGGTTCCGTCATTTCCATATTCACCAAAATTTCTATCGGCATGAAGCTGAGAGAGTTTTTCCGGAACAACAAACTCATGATGATCAGGATCTTCTTTTTCCATAACCCCTTCCAGGGTAGTGAGATAATGAAAATAAACGGCATCTGCCGGCCAGTAGCTTCTTACAGACCCATAGGTAAAACGCATGGTTCCGTTGGCATCGGGATAAAACAATGCATCGGGATTCATTTCCCTGAGCCCTTTTATAAAGAGCCTGCGTGCAGTAGCCAGGGTTTCGTTGTAAACAGAGATCTGTTCGCGCACATCAGCAGCCGATTCAAACAACTCGCCAGCCATGCGGAATACCCAGTCGCGCTGCAGTGTCCTTCTGCGCGGGTTATCAAGGAAACGGATAAGGCTTTCGCTGTTTGCGAATACAGAGCTGCCGTAAACCTCCTGTGCAAAACGGTTGAAATCGCCTCTGAACCTGCGGTTGACCTCAGCAAATACAGGTGGGTGCAGGTGGGTGGGCACCAGGGTGTAGAACGTCTCCATCATGGCAGCCCACAATTGTTGATCAACCCCCTGATCATAATTCGCATAGGATCGTTCCACAATTCTTCTGAGCCTTTCAGTTTCCCTTTGTATTTCAGCATCGGGGGCATTGCTCTCCAGCAGATCTCCCAGTGCCTCAAAGGCAGCAGCCACCCGGATCACATCAGGGCCGGTAAAAATTGCCTCCCTGAAAATGTAATTGAACGAATTGAATGTTTCAAAGCCTCTGTAAGCCTCAACAAACATATCCATTACCTTTCCGTATTCCTGTTGAGGTGCAGGATCCTGGCTTACCCATTCTACAAATGCCTTCTCTGTTTCCCTCTTGGCGTCAGCAATATTATGCTTTCGCAGGGCCTGGCTCACCCCGATGAAATTTTTCCAGTAATTGGCAATACCCGATTGTTTGGAGGCATATTTAATGCGGATCTCATCGCTTGCAGCCATTTCTGCTTCAATGATATCCAGTTTGGCCCTCCTGATATCGATGCGCACGGGGAATTCGTACTCAAGCTTGTACTCAATACCCCATGAGGTGAGGTACCTGTCGGTTGATCCCGGATAGCCCAGGATCATGGCAAAATCGTTTTCCTCTATTCCCCTTATGGAAACGGGCAGGTAATGCCGGGGAACAAGGGGAATGTTATCTTCATGATAATCGGCCGGAGTGCCATCGGGTGCGGTATAAACCCTGAAAAGCATAAAATCTCCCGTATGCCTTGGCCACATCCAGTTGTCGGTATCGCCACCAAACTTGCCAATGGACGATGGAGGAGTGCCCACCAGCCTAACGTCATTGAAACGCTCATACACAAACAGGAAGAATTCGTTTCCTGCAAACATAGGCCTTATATTGGCGGTGTAGTGGTTGCCTTCTGTAGCTTCTTCCTCAATTTCAGCGCTTACCTGGCTGATGGCTTCTGCTCTTTCGCTTTCGCTCATGGAAGCATTCAGTCTTGCATTTACCCGTTCTGTTACATCGGCAACATTTACCAGAAAGCGAACAAACAACCCCGGGTTGGGCAATTCTTCCTCCCTTGACATGGCCCAGAAGCCATCGGTAAGGTAGTCCTGTTCAGGAGTACTGTGAGCTTGTATCCTTCCGTATCCACAGTGGTGGTTAGTTAGGAGCAATCCCTGTGAAGAGATGATTTCGGCAGTACATCCGCCACCAAAACTTACGATGGCATCTTTAAGGCTGGCCTCTTCCAGGCTGAATATCTGTTCGCGGGTCAGCTGCAGGCCCATTTCCTGCATTTGCTCATAAAGCATATCGTTGATCAGAAAAGGGAGCCACATCCCTTCATCGGCCTTTGCAGGCCTGCAAACGCCCAGAATAAGGGCAAAGATGAAAATCAAAGATCTTTTTATCATGTTAATGTCAGAATAAATGAAAAATTTAAGTGTGAATAAATAAGGAACAAGAACAAATGGCATTAAACAAATTCGTCGCCCCTTGTCAGTTTAATATCGTTTACAAACTTGCGTATCTGCTGCTCCTGGCTCTTATGGCATACCAGCAAAGAGTTTTCATATTCCGATACGATATAATTATCGAGACCCTGCAACACAACAAGTTTTTCGCCGGGTACATTTACAATGCAGTTTTGCGAATCATACA
The DNA here is from genome assembly GCA_007135645.1 of Bacteroidales bacterium. Classification (GTDB taxonomy): domain Bacteria; phylum Bacteroidota; class Bacteroidia; order Bacteroidales; family UBA7960; genus SKVR01. The sequence goes on along the minus strand of SLIL01000169.1, from coordinate 25,886 downwards.
GCATTACATTCTCACCCATTACTGCATTGTTCTTTTGGTCTTTGTCCATGGAATCAAACAATGAACCCCAGGTACCCAGGTCTGACCAGCCAAAATCGGAGATAAATACATGCACGTTATCGGCCTTTTCCATGATGGCATAGTCGATGGAGATGCTTTTACATGCCGGATAAGCCTTATCCATATATGCCTGCTCTTCTTTGGTGTTATAAATACCGGCGGCCTTCTGGAACACATAGTTTATTTCGGGCTGGAATTTTTCGAAGGCATCAATAATGGCCTGTGAAGACCAGATAAAGATCCCGGAGTTCCAGAGAAAATCTCCACTTTGCAGAAACGATTTTGCCAGCTCTTCGTCGGGCTTTTCGGTAAAGGTTTTTACTTTCCGGAGCAATTCACTTTTCTCACTTTTGCTTCCTGCCACATATTGAATATATCCATAGCCGGTATCAGGCCTTGAAGGTTTAATCCCCAGGGTGTAGAAGTTGGTTTGGTCAGCAGCAGCATCAAGCGCCGAACGGATGATGTCACAAAAAACATCTTCCTTCAGGATGATATGATCTGAAGGGGCCACCACCATTACTGCATTGGGATTAAGATCATGGATCTTGTGGGCAGCATATGCAATACAGGGAGCTGTATTTTTGCGGGCTGGCTCGCATACCACCTGCTCTGTCGAGATCCCGTCAAGCTGCTCCAGCACCAGGTCGCGATAGATCTTATTGGTAACAATATAAATGTTCTCTTTTTTACATACCCGTAAAAACCGTTCGTAGGTTTGCTGAATGAGGGTTTTGCCTGTTCCCAGGATATCGATGAATTGCTTTGGCCTGCTCACTTTGCTCATTGGCCAGAAACGCTCGCCAACCCCGCCTGCCATGATTACAGCATAATTGTTTTCATTCATAATTATTGAGATTTTGAAGTTTTAATGATTTCTTTTTCCTGAATGGGATGAATAACTGCCATGGGATGAAAAAGATACTTTCGTTGGTTATTCAAACAAATGCAACGGTATCTTTTTCGCAATTTTTCCCCTTTTTGAAAAACCTTTCCATTGGAAGCCTTGAAATAGGACTGAAACGGAATTTCTTCAATGGTAATTTCATTTTGATGCTTGCTGTCTGCAGCTTTCAGCAACCTCCACAACTCAGAATCGGAGGCAAAGGTAGCCTTAATATTGTCAGAAAATTGCAGAAGAGGTCTTCTGAGATGCTCTTGCACATATCCCAGAAATACCGCTTGCTTAAGCAATGCCGAAAACTCCTCTTTCCATTGTTTTCCATGCGGAGATACCCTGCCACCATATTTTTTCCATACCAGAAGGTGGGCCAGCTCATGCAGAAAAACCAGGTAAAGCATATCCTTGCCCATGCCTCCATTTAAGGTGATAGCATGGTTTGCATGTCTTGCAGGCGGCCGGTAGTCTCCAAGTTTGGTAACACGGTCGCGTGAAATTTTTAAATGAATGGAATATTTTTCAAGAAAATCAACCACCTGCCCCAGGGTTTGGGAAGGGAAATACTGCGACAGAATTTCTTTATACCCTTGGTTCATCTTTGTGATTGTCTTCAGGAGTGGTATGGATGACCTCCATGCTCCATTGGGGACAGTTGCATCTGCCACCACGCAAAATGGAGCAGGAAGAGATTCCTACTGCCAGCAGTAAAAAAATAACAATAACTTGTTTTTTTGTTCTTTTATACATCTATATACCTGATAATGTGCCTCCTGAATGAAAATAAGTTTATGGAATCGGGAGTACAAACCTACATAATTTTTTTTCTATTTTCAAGAAAAAGCCTACTTCATGGGTTTATATAACAAATTACAACAAATGAATCCGGTAAAATATATGTAACTTAGCACATTATTTAACAACGAAACCGAATCCGGACATCCAATAAAGATCACGATCTTACTGTATGAAGATTTTTTACCACATAGGGCGCTATCTGTTACTTATGATCACCGTATTGCGGCGACCACAAAACGCCTCCATATACAGAAAAAAGATCATCGTGGAAATGGATAATCTGGGTCTTGAAAGCCTGGGCATTGTAGCAATCATCTCCGTGTTTATGGGTGCCGTAGTCACCATTCAAACGGCCTTTAATACCGATCACCCGTTGTTGCCCATATATGCAGTAGGCTTTGCCACCAGGCAATCCATTATCCTTGAATTTTCACCTACCATTATCAGCCTTATCCTGGCTGGTAAAGTGGGGTCACGCATCGCATCCGAAATTGGTACCATGAGGGTAACCGAACAAATTGATGCACTGGAGATCATGGGAATAAATTCAGCAGGATACCTCATTCTGCCCAAGATCATTGCCAGCATGATCATCAACCCCATGCTGGTGATCATTAGTATTTTCCTGGGTGTTTTTGGCGGATGGATGGCATCTTATGTAACCAGTGTAGTGCCACTTAGTCACTACACTTATGGCATCCTCTTTGAGTTTGCGCAATACGACATTTACTATGCTTTAATAAAAACCGTTGTCTTTGCTTTTCTCATAACTTCCATATCCGGCTACTTTGGCTATTACACCCGGGGTGGCGCCTTGGAGGTGGGCCATTCAAGCACCAAGGCAGTGGTTTTCAGCAGTATATACATCATCATTTTTAACCTCATTCTCACGCAAATCCTGTTGGTATGATAAGAGCTACGGCGCTATACAAAGCTTTTGATGGCAAACCGGTTCTGAAAGAAGTGAATACTACTTTTGAGAAAGGAAAAACCAATCTTATCATTGGCCAGAGTGGATCCGGCAAAACTGTTTTTATGAAATGCCTGGTTGGATTGGTTGAACCTGACAATGGAGATGTATTTTATGATGACATTAACTTTACAAGATTATCATTAAGGGCACGTGGCAGGGTAAGGGAAAAAATGGGCATGCTGTTTCAGGGGAGTGCATTGTTTGACTCATTGACGGTGGAAGAGAATGTGATCTTCCCACTGGAGATGTTTAACAAAACCATGACAAAAAAAGAAAAACTGGACAGGGCTCAGTTTTGTCTGGACAGGGTAAACATACTCAATGCCAACCATCTCTACCCTGCCGAGATAAGCGGCGGGATGAAAAAAAGGGTGGCCATTGCGCGTGCCATTGCCAACAACCCCGAGTACCTGTTTTGCGATGAGCCCAACTCAGGTCTCGACCCTCAAACGGCCATTGTTATCGACAACCTCATCAGTGAGATCACCAAAGAATTCAATATGACCACGGTCATAAACACCCATGACATGAACAGTGTAATGGAGATCGGGGATCATGTAGTGTTTCTTTACAAGGGCAACCTTTGGTGGGAAGGCACATCATCAGAAATTCTTACCACCGGAAACAAGGAGGTGGAAGAGTTTGTTTATGCATCTGAGCTGATGCGTAAACTGAAAACCGGATAAATGAGCCAAACATCAATAATACAGTTAGCAATCCCATTTTTTGTACCTTTGCAAACCTATTTACCGAACCATGATCTTATTTGTTAAATTACTCAAGGAAAGTGCGGTTTTTGCCTGGGGTAGTGTGGTGTCTAATAAACTGCGCACTGTGCTAACCCTTCTTGGAATTACCATAGGCATCTTTGCAATCATCAGTGTTTTTAGTGTTGTTGATGCCCTTGAAAGGCAGATCCGCAACTCCATCGCTTCCCTGGGTGACAATGTGATCTACGTGCAAAAATGGCCCTGGGAGTTCAGTGCTGATTTTGCCTGGTGGAGATATATGAACCGCCCCAACCCCCGGCCATCAGAAATGGAAGAGATCCTCCGCAGGACACAGGTAATCGAAACCGCAGTTTTTGGGGCTTCCACATCGCGCACAGTAGAATACCTGAACCGAAGCATTGAAAGGGTGCCGATTTTTGCCGTTTCGCATGATTACGACAAGATCAGGGTATTTGAGATCGACAACGGAAGGTACTTCTCTCCCACTGAATCGGCGGCAGGGCGAAATGTTGCAGTGATCGGCTCTGATGTAGCCCGTAATCTTTTTGAGGGCACCGATCCGGTGGGAAGAACTATCAAATTTTTTGGTCGTAATGTTGAAGTAATAGGGGTTTTTGCCCCCGAAGGAGAAGATATGTTTGGCAGTAACCACGATGAAATGGTTTTGATACCACTAGGCTTCATGAGTTCTTTTATCGATGTTACCGGAGACAGATATGGCCCCATGATCATGGCACAGGGCAGGCCGAATTTCAGCAATGATGAGGTAATGGACGAGCTCAGGGGCGTGATGCGCTCCATCAGGCGCATCAGCCCGGCAGCTGAAGATAATTTTGCCCTCAACCGCACCAGCCTGCTCACAACACAGTTCGACAGCCTGTTTGCTATCCTGAAAATAGCCGGATGGATCATTGGTGGTTTCTCCATTCTGGTTGGCGGGTTTGGCATTGCAAACATCATGTTTGTATCGGTAAAGGAGCGTACCACCATCATTGGTATTCAAAAAGCGCTTGGGGCAAAAAACTATTTCATATTGTTGCAGTTTCTTGCTGAGGCCGTTTTTCTAAGCCTAATGGGTGGTGCAATTGGCCTCTTACTGGTATTTGGAGGCACCTGGATAGCATCCCAGGCTTTCAATATGGACCTGCTCATCCAGATGAAAAATGTGATGCTCGGTATCAATGTTTCAGTGATCATTGGGCTTGTGGCTGGCTTTGTGCCGGCATATTCAGCCGCCATGCTCAACCCTGTTGATGCCATCAGGGCAAACACATAAGAAAAAACAGTAAGTCACAATAATCGTAATTCATACCGCCGGGATATCCCGGCTTTATTTTGTTAAACCTTATATTAATCCTCCAGGAAAAAATGGAAAAAAAGAAAGTAATTTTAGTTATCATGGATGGCTGGGGCCAGGGCAAAGGCGACCAGTCGGATATTATTGCCAACGCTAACGTACCCTTTACAAAGGAGCTTAACCAGAAAGCTGCTGCAAATACAATCAAAACGTCGGGCGAAGATGTGGGATTGCCTCAGGGACAAATGGGCAACTCAGAGGTGGGCCACCTGAATATAGGTGCAGGCCGTGTGGTTTACCAGGATCTGGTAAAAATCTCCAAAGCTATTAAGGATGGAAGTTTTCATAAAATGCAGGCGCTCACGGATGCATTTACCTATGCGAAAGAAAATAACAAAAAGGTTCATCTGCTGGGACTGGTATCCAATGGCGGGGTACACTCGGCAATGGATCACCTGTTTGGATTGTGCGATGCAGCTAAACAACATAATTTCGACAACCTGTTTATCCATGCATTCACCGATGGCCGCGATACCGACCCCAAAAGCGGGCTTGGATTTATCGGGGAGCTGGAAGACCACCTGAAGAATTCAGCCGGAACAATTGCAACTGTTTGCGGCAGATATTATGCAATGGACCGCGACAAGCGCTGGGAAAGGGTAAAACTGGCCTACGACATGCTGGTAAAAGGCGAAGGTGAGAAATTCGCTGATGCACAGGAAGCCATTAAAGCCTCTTATCAGGAAGATGTAACCGATGAGTTTATCAAACCAAAAGTCTTAACCGGAGATAACGGTGCGCCCCTGGCCACCATTGGAGAGGGTGATGTGGTCATCTGCTTCAACTTCCGCACCGACCGCCTGCGCGAGATTACCGTTGTGCTCACCCAGCAGGATATGCCCGAGCATGAGATGAAAACCATGCCCCTGCATTACCTTACCATGACCAAATACGACGATTCTTTCAAAAATGTGAAGATCATTTACGAAAAAGACGACCTGGCAAATACCATGGGCGAGGTTCTTGAAAGAGCAGGCAAAACACAGCTTCGTATTGCCGAAACAGAAAAGTACCCACATGTTACCTTCTTTTTCAGCGGCGGACGTGAAACCGAGTTCAAGGGAGAAGAAAGGATCATGGTTTCTTCACCCAAGGTTGCAACCTATGACCTGCAACCCGAGATGAGCGCACCCGAAGTAAAGGATGCAGTAGTTGCCGAAATTAAGAAACAGAAGTTTGACTTTATTTGCCTCAACTTTGCCAATGCCGACATGGTAGGCCACACAGGCGTTTATGATGCCATTGTTAAAGCAGTGGAAACAGTAGACAACTGCGTGAAGGAAGTTACAGAAGCAGCCATTGAAAACGGATATACTGTACTGATAACCTCTGACCATGGCAATGCCGACTTTGCCTTTAACGAAGACGGATCACCCAATACGGCCCACACCACCAACCCGGTGCCCCTGTGGCTCATTGATAATGATTACAAAAAACTGAAGGACGGAGGTCGCCTTGCTGACCTTGCCCCCACGATACTGCACATCATGGGGCTTGAGGCTCCTGAAACGATGACCGGAGAAGTCCTGGTATAGAAGGCACTTATTTAAGACGTACAGCCTGCTCTGAAAAGCACAATACCCCCCGTCCCCCTAAGAGGGGGAGCCCGGGACTTATTGTATTATAAGCAAGTTGGCAAGGACTCTTTTTTCAAAAGAATTAAAAAAGGCTGATTTCCCAGACAGGAAGTCAGCCTTTTCATTAATTTTGAGGTATAATAATCCGGCAGTATCAGCTTTTCAAACGCTCAACAAAACGTTTCATCATAGGAAGCATGGTTTTTGGATTGGTACTGGTAAGCAGATTTCCATCCTCAATCCAGTCCACCCCTTCATAATCAGCCCCGGCATTGATAAGATCATCTTTTATGGCAGAAGAAGCAGTTACTTTTCTGCCTTTTACAATACCAGCCGATATCATTAGCCATGGCCCATGGCAGATGGATACAATGATAGCACCTGCTTCATGATGCCTTTTTACAAAACCGACAATCTCTTCATCGCGCCGCCAGATATCGGGGGCATATCCACCAGGGATCACTACTGCGTCAAACTGCTCATTTTTCACCTGGTCAAAGGTTTTGTCAGGTTTAAAACTTAGCCCTATTTTTCCCTGATATTCCTTGTTTTCAGGGGCTACAGAAACCACATCAAAACCTTCTTCTTTCAACCGGAGATAGGGATACAAGAACTCCGAGTCCTCAACCATCTTTTCAAGCAATACAATAATTTTCTTCATAACAACGGTAATTTTTATAATTGAACATTCACACAAAAAACAGATAACCCTTAAGGATTGTTGAAAAACCTTTTCAAAGATTCAGTTTTTCAGCGCTTGCAAATACCTAAACTGCAAAAGTTTATTCATTTTTCAATAGTATCTTTTTGGTATATTTGGGAAATTCGCATTACTTTTACGCCCTTAACCCGCAAAGGATTACGGGACAGGTTCAATTAAAAAAGGATTTATCGTTAAACAACAAGGTATGCTTGATATTCAAAAGAAATTGTCTAACACGTTTTATGCCCTGCTGGCACTTCCCGCCACGGCCATGGGCCTTGGGCTTTCCATTCAGATTGCTGCCTTAAGCTGGCTGCTAACCTATCAGTACAATTTATCTATCAGTGATATTGGCCTGGTTTGGGCTACCGGCCCCATTGCCGGTATTATCGGGCAGGTGATCATTGGCATCATCAGCGATAATGTATGGGTGATGAACGGCAGGCGCAGGGTTTTCATCATTATTGGAGGAGTCCTGGCATCGCTCATGCTGCTGGCTTTGCCCAATATTGGTCTTATACAGGCAAGTCTGGGTATTGAAGCAATACTTGGTATAGCCATCGTAATATCCATGGTACTGGATTTATCCATCAATGTTTCCTTTAACCCTACACGGTCCATTATTGCCGATGTTACCCCCGAAGGAAAAGAACGCACAAAGGGTTATACCTGGATGCAAACGATATCGGGATCATTTGGGGTTTTATCCTATTTTGTGGGCGCAACCCTGGGTAACATTGCACTGATTTATATTGGAGCTTTTGTGGTGCTGGTATTTTCAATCATCCCCCCGTTTTTCATCAAAGAGCCCAGATACCTGGGTCGCTATGGCGAAGATGAAGACGAGATCACCAAAGCACTGGAAATGGAAAAACCCACACCCCACAAGTACGCCACTCCCCTGGAAGTATTTCTGAATATCAAGCCGCTATGGGGCTTTCTGATGTATGGGATTTATGCCATTATCAAGCGTTTATCAGGTTTTGAATTTCCCGGGTACTATTTTGAGATCTTCGCTTTTGGACTTACGGCAATCCTTATCATTCAGGCCCTGGCTAAAAAGGAGGGAGGAAAATCTGCCGAAGAAGCCGGCAAAATAGGGTTTCAGAAAGTACTGGCTGCACACTCCTTTTCCTGGATCGGGGTGCAAAGTATGTTTATCTATTTCTTTGCCTTCGTGGAATTTCAAATCCCCGATCTTAGCCATGCTGCTATCGGATCGGTAGTAAACTGGAGCTTTTTCTCACTGAACCTGGTTGCCGCTATCATTCCCGTACTTTTGCTTCAACCTCTTGCCAACCGTTACGGCAGGGTTAAAACACACACATGGTCTTTGGTGGTAATGGCTTTGGGGTATACCAGTATTTTGCTGCTGGGCAAGTCACCCTATGCCATTTACATCCTGATGATGGTAGTAGGCATTGGTTGGGCTTCCATTATCAGCCTGCCCTTTGCCATCATGAGCCAGAAAGTGGCACAAAATCAGATGGGCCTGTATATGGGCTTGTTTAATCTATCGGTCGTTCTGCCCCAGCTGGTTTCCAGCTTTGCCATTGGCGAGGTCGTTCAGGATGTAGCCAATAAATCGATCCTGCTCATTATTTGTGCTGTTACGGTGGGCTTGTCTGCATTGTGCTGGTTCCTGGTGAAGGAAAACCCCGTTAACGAATCGGCATAAGACCCCTGATTTAAACAACAACCAATTGGTTCTATCGTTTAAAATATCAAAAGGATAACTATATTCATGTAGCAGGTTATCATCAATTTTGTAAATTTGTAAACAAGCAACTTTTTACTGCTTAATTTTTACATTCAGTTTTTTACGTAATTATTACTTACCAAAATCAATCCCAATGAAGCATTTATTTATTGTGCTGGCAACAGCACTGCTGCTTTGGTCATGCAGCTCCGAACCCGAAACAACAACCCTAACCATAGACATTCAGAATGCCGGTTTTGAGCAGGCTGAAATGACCATGATCACCAATTTTATCACCTGGGGGCAGAACACAACCTCAGCAGAAAAGAATGAAGAAGGTCTATTTGTTTTTGAAAAACAACTGGATCACGATCAGCTTGTATTTCTTACCCTTGGCAGTCGCAGGATGTCCCTGTATCTGGGTCAGGGTGGCACTCTGCACATGAGTGCAGACATGGACAACTGGGAAGAGTCGCTGACTTTTACAGGCGATTATGCCAGCGAAAATAAATTCATGCTGGCACACAACAAAGAGGTACAGCCCCGTTTTAGTCAAAACCAGACCTTTTCGCTCATCAGCAACGGCACACCAGAGGAGTTTCTGGAATATATAAAGGAAATGGAAACCGAAACCATGGGGTTTTTAAATCAGCATCACAAAGAAAACAGGCTGAGCAGGCAGTTTGTAGACTTTTTCAAAACCGACCTGGATTATTCACGTTACAGTTTCCTGATCAATTACCCGGCCTATTATACCCATTTCAATGCAACTACACCTAACCTGTCCAGTGATTATTTCGACTTTCTTGATGATGCGTTAAATTTTACCGACAACCATTTCCGGGTAAGGTCATTTGCTGGTTTTATGGGCGAATATGTTCAGTATTACCTGCGCACCTATCCCGAGAATCTTCCTGAGGATGCCGACAACTTTGAAAGCCAGATGTGGGTTTCCAACAATGTTTTAAAGGGAAAGGCACGCTATTTTACCATTGCCAATGCCATTAATTCGGCCCTTAACTGGGGCGATTTCAAAAAAGGAGAAAAAGCATTCCTTGAATTCAGGGAGCAAAACCCCTATCAGGTATTTACCGATGCCCTGCAGGGTGCTTATGAAGATGCATTGCGTGTTGCTCCTGGCAACCCTGCTCCTACATTTACCCTCAACGATATTGAAGGCAACCCCGTTTCCTTATCTGATTTTGCCGGTAAGGTGGTTTATCTCGACTTCTGGGCAAGCTGGTGCGGCCCCTGCATGAGAGAGGTTCCCTACGCAAAAGAATTAAAAAAGGAATTTGAAGGAGTAGACGACCTGGTGTTCCTGTACATTTCAGTTGATGACGACCCCGGTGCATGGCGCAGAACCGTTGAAGCACAGAACATTCAGGGGGTACACCTGAATGTTCCGGGAATGAGGGCAGAGGTAGCTGAATCGTATAATGTTAAAGGGGTTCCGTCCTTCTTTATCATTGATCGCGAGGGTGTCATCCATGACAACAACCCTGGCAGGCCTTCCTCAGGTGAGCTGATTGTTCAGCAACTGAACACCGCACTGGGCTTAGAACTCTAGCAATTTTAAAAAAACGAAAATGAACACACGCAACGGCAATATCCTTGAGTTGGGAGGAAGAGAATACAGAACGGTGAAGATCAATAATCTGATCTGGATGGCTGAGAATCTGTCTTTACTGGTTAAAGACAGCTGGTTTTACGAGGATAATGCGTTGTATGGCACCAACTATGGCCGCCTGTATACCTGGCAGGCGGCCATGGATGCCTGCCCTGATGGGTGGAAGCTCCCTTCGCTGGAAGAATGGGCCGAAATGATTGAAACCCTGGGAGGTGAAAAGCTGGCATTTCCTAAACTTGTAATGGGTGGTGAAAGTGGTTTTGACGCTACTTTTGCCGGATACCGTACACTCAAAGGTGATTTCATGAGCATTGACCGGGCAGCCGACTTCTGGACTTCATCAGATGCCGGAGATGCAAACGCCTGGCTTTACTACCTTATTCAGAAGAAACGGGATAAGGTATTTAAAATCATTGACGACAAACGGTGTGGTTTCTCGGTGAGATACGTAAAGAAGGCATAACCCCAATTAACTTTTCTGCATTGAAAATGAGGTTCTTTGTCAAAAAAATTAATAGTATATCCCGTTATTTTAATTCCCTTGTAATTTAATCGGTTTACAAACGACCAATAAAAGTGCAATGAAGGTGAATGCAGAAGAGAACGATTTTATCGGTACTATAGAGCTTCACCGTGGCATCATTTTCAAGGTTTGTAAAATGTATTGTCCGCAGGAAGAGGATTGCAATGATCTCTACCAGGATATCGTGGCGCAGCTCTGGAAAGCATGGGAAGGTTTCAGAGGGGATGCAAAGATCAGCACATGGATTTACCGTATCGCTCTCAACACCGCCATTTCGGGATTCAGAAAACAAAAGCGCAACCCACTGAAAAACTCAGTGGATGCCATAGAAGTAAATGTTGCACAAGAAGATGAAAGGGCAAAAAAAGAAGACATTGAACTGCTGCATATGGCCATCAGGATGTTGTCTGATGTGGAAAAAGCAATGATAATGCTCTATCTGGATGATGTTAGCTACGAAGAAATCGCCTCCATTATGGGTATTACACAAAACAACGTGAGAGTAAAGATGCTTAGGATCAGGGAGAAACTCAGAAAAATTATGGCAAACCATTAATCTTTTTATGGACGAGCTGAAAAAACTAAAACAAGCCTGGGACAATAGCTTTCAGGAGCCTCCCAAAGACTTTGACAACCAGAGTCTCAGGGATATCCTGTCCAGGAGGCCTTCGGATCCGGTTGTAAAACTAAGGAAAAGTCTGTACCTGGAAATCGGCATCATACTGTTGGTACTGCCTTTCCTGGTAATTGTGATGTTCTGGCTTCCTGATCCCTATTTTATTCTTAATACCCTGGCCCTTATTGTGCTCTTTGTTTCGGCGCTGGCCTGGTACTGGTACAATCTGCGAGAAATAACCCTGCTATGGCGTTCAGGCCAGGGAAACCTAAGACAGTCCATCGAAAGCACATTGACCCTTTTAAGGTTTTTCCGAAAAACCTATTTTTATCTGAATATCGTATTGTTTCCCCTGGGAGTATATTTCGGATACATTATTGGTTTTGGCCTGGGGTCGGGTGGTGAAAGAATAACCTCGCTGCTGTTTTTAGAAAACCTGTCTATCGCCCTGAACATTTTAATCTATGTTGCTGCAGGGATTGTCATTTTTCTGGGGTTTCTGTTGATACTCAAATTATACGTAAGAAAGCTCTACGATGTACACATCCGGAAACTGGAATCTATTTACCAGGAACTCACCAAAAATGAAGAATAAAAGTTACAAGGTATGTTTCTAAAGCTGATCACCCAATCATTTCGTATGTTTCGGCGCTCAGAGCTTTATGGCAGAAGCATGTTCGTGATCATACTCCTTGGCTTTTTCGCTTTTTTTATTCTTGGGCAACTCAGCCTGGCCGGCAGGATCCTCCCCGCGCTGCTGCAGGAACATTTTCCGCAACATCAACCGGCTGAGTGGGTATATGGCTTCCTGTTGCCCATCCTACTCACAGATATATGGTTGCGGTTGTTTATTCAATCTACAGCAGCCAGCCAGGTAAGACCCTACGTGCATTTACCGGTATCCCGGTCCGTTCTCAGTGCATACTGGATACTGCGATCGTGGCTTCACCCCATCAATCTCTATTTATTGGTCTTTTTCCATTCATTTATCCGAATGACCATCAACCCTGAGTCAGGAAGCCATGCACTGGGACTGGTAGCCATAGCTCTTCTGGTAGCATTTAGCCAGGGGCTACTGATGTGGATAAAGAGCATGCAAAACAAAATAAACGGATTTGTTGCCATAGGGATCACAACCCTTGTTTTTACATGGATCTACACCTACCACATGGAGTCGGTTATCGCATTGTCGGTTAAGTGGTTTGTACAATTCACGCAGGGTCATACACCCACAATACTGGTCTGGGCTGCTTTGCCTGCAGCCATTCATCTGGTGGTATTTTTAAAAGGCAAGCAAGGGTTTTATCACATATTTGATGAGGGGAGCCGGGAAAGGACTGTATCAGGAAGCAACCGCATTGAACGGATCATTGCTTCCGTTCCCGGATTTGGGCCATACTGGTTGCTGGAGTGGCAACTGGCCTCCAGAAGCAGGAGAAGCAAATGGAATTTTTACCTGATGATCCCCTATGCCATTGCATTTATTCTGTTTTTCCTATTGACAGGTAATGTCAGGCCTGGAACTTTTGTTATCCTTTTTTTCCTCATTGCAGGAAGCTATGGGGGTTTTCATCTGCAGCATGCCTTTTCGTGGGAAAGCCATTTTTTTGATTTCCTGGCCACCCGCAACATCTCTCTCTACCATTTTATCCGGGCCAAGTTCTGGTTTTTCCTTACCTATGCTGTCATTCAGATGATGGTCATTTTACCCATCCTGGCCTGGATTGACCCTGAAGTCATCCTGTTCTATGTGGCTATATTTCTCTATGCCTGCGGGTTTGGTTTCTTTTTCTATCTCTGGACCGGAGTGGGCAACTCTGCAAGGCTCAATGCCAATGGTTCTGCATCCTTTAATATGGAAGGGGTTACTGGTATAAAATTTATTCAGGTTATGGTGCTGTTTCTTTCTATTGTCCCCTTATTTCTCATTGGCCGTTTACTTCCAATACCCAACGGGCACTATCTTTTACCGGGGATTATCGGCCTGGCATTTATCCTGACCCATCAATGGTGGATCAGGAGTATTGTAAGAAAATTTGAAAAGAAGAAGTACATAAAACTGAACCTTTACCGACAAAAATAAACGAATATGCAAATCAATATCTCCCAACTTCAGAAGTCTTACAGCGGAAACCTGGTACTGGACATTTCTGAGCTGCAGATCAACCCTGGCGAGCTGGTGGGCATTGTGGGGAACAACGGGGCCGGAAAAACCACCCTGCTAAGGCTGATCCTTGATCTGATCAAAACATCCGGCGGCTCAGTTGAGATCAATCACGAAAATGTGCAGCACTCAACAGCCTGGAAAAAACAAACAGGCAGCTTTCTTGATGAAGGGTTTCTCATTGGTTTTCTCACCCCTGAAGAGTATCTGGAATTTAATGGCTACACCTACGGACTAAGCCCTGAAGAAGTGACATCCAGGCTTTCAGAATATACAAGTTTCATGAACGGGGAGCTCACCGGAAAAGGTAAATACATCCGCGAACTCTCTACCGGCAATAAACAAAAAGCCGGCATTATTGCTGCCATGCTATGCGACCCTCCGCTGTTGCTGCTCGACGAGCCTTTCAATTTCCTGGATCCCAGCTCCCAGATCATCATAAAAAACATGCTTCGCGACAAAAACAGACAGCTGAACAATACCATGCTCATCTCCAGCCATAACATCAACCACCTGGCAGATATCTGCACCCGGATCATCCTGCTTGAAAAAGGGCAAATCATCAAAGATATCCCCAACAGCAACAAAAGCCAGCTGGAAGAGCTGGAACACTATTTTTCAAGCCGCGCAGTATAATTATTCCGGAAGAAAAACCTCTCTGAATTATCTTGCGGTAATTTGTCCGGTAAATGTATCTTTGTGTTTTATTTTTCTGCGGAAAAAATAAAGATCATTATTGAACGTATTATCTTGTACATGAGCTTCCGGCTGTTTCCCAATGCAGGAAAAAATATTTACAACAATTAACCAGGTATGACGAAACTTCTTCCACTGCTGTGTGCTGCAACGCTGTTAAATATCTCCCTGTTGACCCAGGCACAGATCACCTTCCCCATAAACATACACCATGGCGACACCATAGAAACCTGTGCGGGATTTTTTGTAGATAGCGGCGGCGATACGCTTACCCCTTATAACCCCAACGAGAACTATTCGGTAACATTTACCGCCGCTTCTGACAACGATGAAGATGCATACCTCAGATTCACTTTTCTGTTTTTTGATCTTGGAACAGGGGATTTTCTGGATATTTACGACGGCCCCGACAACCAGTCACCGCTGATTGCCAGCGGAACAGGAAATGATCTTTTGGGTGAAGAGATCTGGTCTTCGGGCTCTTCGCTCCATTTCAGGTTTACCTCCTCTCCTTCCGACACAGCTCTGGGCTGGTGGGCCAACATTGATTGTTTTACCTTGTGCGACGCTTTTTATGTGGATGTAAATACTCCCAGTGGCTCTTTTGACTTTTGCCCTGATGTGCAAAGCGTGACATTTACAGCTGATGCCGGCTACCTGGGCGGCAACCCCGACAACTTCACCGGCAATGTAAATTACATCTGGAACTTTGACGGTCATATCCAGGAAGGTGCTACCGTAACCCATAATTACGATGGCCCCGGGGCCTATCCCTTCCGGCTTACAGTAACAGACCTTACCAACAACTGTACCCTTGACACCATTATTACGGTAAGGTTTGGCATTATCCCAACGTTTGAAAACACAGCACCATCAGCCGATACAGTTTGCTCGGGAGAAGTATTTACCCTTGCGGGAAGCGCCAACATAACCCCCTGGACAGGCTTCCCTACCGTTGTGGATACGCTGGCCTTTATTGGATACGAACACCCGTTCACCTCCACCCTTACCTTTGAAGTATTTCCCGATGATGCACAAATAGTTTTTCTGGATGATTTCGACAGGGTATGCATCAACATTGAGCACACCGATTTTGGACAGCTGGAATTTGAGCTGGAATGCCCCAACGGTACCCGTGTGCAGCTCAAGGAGCAGAGCCTGGGAGGAGCACACCTGGGCGAACCGGTCATTTTCAGTAATATACCCGGGGTGGGATACAATTACTGCTTCAGCACTTCCCCCCAATATCCGCTTATGTCAGAAACTTCATTCCAGTTTCATGAGTACACCGATCAGGCAGGAGATTATCATTTCAACCAACCCTACCTCCCGGCAGGCACTTACACTCCCCTGGAGTCCCTGGAAGCCTTTATCGGCTGCCCGCTAAACGGTACGTGGACCCTGCGCGCAGAAGATGTTGTGCAGGGCGATGCAGGCCACATTTCTGGATGGAGCCTGTTCTTTAACGACGATTTTTACCCCGACTCACTTATTTTTTCCACCGAAATAGTTGACCAGAGATGGTTTGATCAGAACGGAAACGAGATTGGCACCAACCCCGTTTCCACAAGCATTGACACCAGTGAAAAGGATGATTTCTTTTTCACCTACAGGGTAACCGACAATTTCGGATGCCAGTGGGACACCACTGTTATGGTTACAGCCCTACCCCTGCCCGTGGGAGAAATTGTTTCTGAGCTGGAAATCCCCATTTGTGAGGGAGACTCTACCGTGCTGAGGGTAGTGGCCGACCTGGTTGGCGCCGAGGATGCATGGAAATTTCAGTGGATGCTTGAAGGAGAAGAACTGGAAGGAAGAATCTTTGACACCATTATGGCAACCCAGATTGCCACTTACATGGTGAGGGTAACCGATACTATTACCGGATGTTTTGACTTTTTTGATATTTCAATAACCGATCAGGATTGTACCATTAGAGTTCCCAATGTTTTTACTCCAAACAATGACGGTATAAACGACTTATTCGAAGTAGAAAACCTGGAACACTACCCTGGAAGTGTTATGGTTATCTACAACCGACATGGGAAAAAAGTGTTTGAACACAACGACTATTATGGCAACTGGTGGGATGGGGCCAATCAGCCCGATGGCACCTATTATTACGTACTTACCTATACACGGCAAGGCGAGCGACGGCAAACACAGGGAGTAATAACCATTATACGATAACAGCCTGCTTTGCCAGAACCTCTGGATCGCTTTGCAAACCGTTGGTTCTCCCACAATTAACAAAAAAACTTTTTTATTCCTTTGCTGATAATGCCGAATGGTTTATTTTTGGGGCCTCAAAACTAAATCAATCTATTGACTTTCAATAAAAAAATTATGAGCGAAAAGGACAATTCGAAAAAAGAAGGTGTTTTTAAAAAAATCCTTGATAAGGTAGAAATTGTGGGTAACAAGCTGCCTCAGCCCGTTACCCTGTTTGCGATTCTTATGGGGGTTGTACTCCTGCTTTCCTGGATCTTTGGGGGAGTAAGTGTATTAAGACCAGGGACAGGTGCCGATACAGGCGTTCCGGCAGACTTTATAGTGGTTGAGAATCTGCTTACCAAAGAAGGGATCCAGCGCATTTTCACCAGCATGGTGAATGTGTTTGCCACTTTCCCTCCCCTGGGGCTGGTACTGGTGGTAATGCTTGGTATTGGTGTTGCTGAGCATACGGGAATGATTGCCGTAGCACTCAGGTTGTTTGTATCCAAGATTCCCAAGTATCTGATCACCTTCTCTATTGTTGTTGCAGGGATGATCAGCTCGGTAGCTGCCGATGCAGGATACGTGGTACTAATACCCATGGGGGCGGCCCTGTTTATGGGTATGGGCCGGCATCCGCTGGCAGGTATCGCGGCGGCATTCGCGGGAGTATCCGGCGGCTTTGGAGCCAACTTTCTCCCCACGGGTCTTGATCCCATGATCGCTGCCTTTACCGAACCCGCTGCCAACATTATCGATCCCACCTACACTGTAAACCCGCTTTCTAACTGGTATCTCATGGCCGCATCTGTTCCCCTGGTGGGTATTGCCGGCACCTGGGTAACCGAGAAGATTGTCGTACCCCGCCTTGGAGAGTACCGCCCCGAAGGCGAAATGCTTTCAGAAGAGAACAGCAACAATGTTACTGCTCAGGAGAAAAAAGCTTTGAAGTGGTCATTCCTGGCCGTATTGGTAGTGCTTATCCTGGTTGCCATCAGTATTGTTCCCAGCGAAGGGTTGTTGCGTGGTGATATTGACCCCAATACCGGAAGCAACAGCTTCAGGCCATTCTACGATTCGCTTGTACCGATCATGTTCATCATATTCTTTGTTGCAGGTCTGGTTTACGGGATCGTTTCCAAAACCATCAAGAATGACAAGGATGTATCTGACATGACAGCCAAATCCATGTCAACCATGGGGCTTTACATAGTTATTGCTTTTGTGGCTGCACAGTTTGTGGCTTATTTCAACTGGTCGAACCTGGGTAGTGTACTGGCCGTAAAAGGATCTGATGGGCTCAATGCCATTGGGTTTACAGGAATCCCCCTGCTGGTAGCATTTATTCTTATAGCCTCACTGGTAAACCTGATCATGGGAAGTGCATCAGCAAAATGGGCACTTCTGGCACCTATCTTTGTTCCCATGCTTATGCTTATGGGGTACTCGCCTGAGGTTACCCAGGCAGCATACCGTATCGGCGACTCGTATTCCAATATTCTTACGCCTCTTCTCCCCTATTTCCCGCTGGTTATTGTATTTGCACAAAAGTACGATAAGACTGCCGGTATAGGCACCCTTATATCCATGATGCTGCCCTATGCCATTGCATTTATGGTAGCAAGGATCCCCATGTTTATCATCTGGATATGGCTGGGAATACCATTGGGAATTGAAGGGCCGATCTATTATGAAGAAGCAAGACCCACGGCAGTGGAGACATCTGCTGTTTCCTGCTGCGAAACTGCTTTGCCTGAAAACACCCTTGTGGTGGAAAACTTTTCACCAACTGCTCAGTAAAACTTACTGACTAACTGTATTTGAAGTGATCTTTTACATAAACCCAGCATTTTAATAACGGTTGTTGAGTTTGCCGGGAACAGGATATTCCTGCAAGTTTCAGCGAATGGAATCCTGCCTCAGTTCCTGCCAGGCTCAACAACCATCTTTTTGATAACTCTTTGCCTGTTTTTTCAATCCACAAGCGGACATTCCGCTCTTAAAACAACTAGCAATGAACGAGATTTGTCTTTTTGTGTCAGACCTTCATGGCAAGGTACACAGATATGAGAAACTTTTTAAGGCCATCCGTGAAGAGAAACCAGGTGCCCTGTTTATAGGAGGAGATATACTTCCCTCGAGTGTATTACACAGCTTCAGGGCCGGGGAGAACAAACCTGACTTTATTACCGATTATCTTGCTCCAAAATTTCAGGAACTAAAGAAGGAGCTCGGAAATGATTATCCCAGCATATTTATCATTATGGGGAATGATGACCCCCGAATCGAGGAAGAAACCCTGAAAGAGTTTGACAAGAAGGGTCTGTGGAATTACATCCATGGGAAAGTGGTTGAGTTTGGATCCTACCAGATTTTGGGCTACTCCTACGTTCCTCCAACCCCGTTTCTGCTCAAAGACTGGGAGCGATACGACATTGATGAGAGCCTGCAGCCCGGATGCGTTGCCCCACCAGAAGGATTCAGAACATTTCAACCAGATGCTGACCATGACAAGATCACCATTGAAGAAGAGCTGAGCAAACTGGGTAAGTTGCTGAAAAAGAAAAAATCTATTTACCTGTTTCACTCCCCACCCTACGGAAGTGGCCTGGACAAGGTAGCCTTTGATGCTGCAAGTGCTGTAGCAGGAAATCCTGATCCCAACGTAGGAAGCAAAGCCATTGCCGGATTTACAAAAACCACCAGCCCTCACATCACCCTTCATGGACACATTCATGAATCCTCCAGGCTTACAGGTGTATGGAAGGAGCAAAACGGAAGCACTGTTTCCATGAGCGCAGCCTATGAAGGACCCGGACTGGCGATCATTAAATTTATTGCCTCAGAGCCCTCAAGTGCTGAACGGATCCTGCTGTAAACATTGTAACCCAAACACTGTTGTACTGTCAGATTCTTTAATTACCCGGAAATAATCACCCTAAATAAAAGAAGTGGAATTCATGGACACGGTTTCTGCCAAAAAGTTATATGCTGAATTTACTGAGAACCTTCATAAGAGAAGAGTGCTGGATGCCATTGAGCGTATCAAAGGGCTGATCACCATCTCAGGGAAGGAATACTTCAGCGATCAGCTGGCCCGCCATGAACTCACATACCATAACATCCTGAAACATTCCTTCGGATCGGTAAAGGACCCCGAACGCGAGAAAGTTTACAACTACCTGAAGCGAAACCTGCTGGAACTTGCAGATCAGCTTCATGAAGGAATTTTAACAGAGGCCGGAGTGGGCAATATCTACAGCCTGAAAAAACAGCTCGATCGCAACAAAAGTATGGGACGAACACAGGCCATGGCCTTTCTGGAGAGTCTCACTTTCAATAAGGAGTTGTCTTCATTGCTGGAAGGCACTAATGTGAGTGGTGAAGAGGAAAGCAGGGAACGTGAAGAAGAGCTGGTGCATATTTTCAATATCATATGGCTTTCTGACAGATACAGCGAATCGGAGATTGAGCTGCTGAATTCGGTATGCCTCTCACAATCACTTACATGGTATGACAAGAGCCTTATTGTAAGTGCTCTAAGTCTCAGTTTGCTCAGATATTTCGACATCAATAAATTTCAGCTTTTATTCCGTTTTGTGGAAGAAAAAGAACAAAACACCTGGCAACGGGCACTTGTGGGTATTTTTATGGGCCTGCTCAAATACAATGACCGATTTTACCTTTACCCCTCACTTGCCGAAAAAACCCTTGAGCTTTCCCAGGCTCCTGATATTCAGAAGAATCTTGAGGCAATCCTGATCCAGTTTACAAAAACCCGCGAAACAGAAAGTGTAAGCAAAAAATGGAAAGAAGAGATTTTGCCTGCCATGATGAAGCTCAGGCCAAAGATTGAAGAGAAGCTGGACCTTGAAAACATCTTCAAAGATGAATTTGGAGAAGAAAAAAATCCCGACTGGGAAACTGTTTTTGAGGATGCCCCTGATCTGCTCAATAAACTACAAGAGTTTACCGAGATGCAAATGGAAGGGATGGATGTGTTTATGAGTGCCTTTTCGCAATTAAAGAACTTCCCCTTCTTCTACAAGATCAGCAACTGGTTTGTCCCTTTCTATGCACAAAACCAGGCCATGCAACCCTATATAAAAAATGCCTCAAGTGATATTGACCTTACGCCCCTGGTTGAGAAGCTGGAGAAAACCTTCTTCATGTGCAACAGCGATAAATACTCCTTTTGCATTAACCTCGGCATGATCCCCGATCAGCAGAAAAATATGATGCTGAATATGGTGAATGCCGAAATGGACAGTGTATCGGAGATCGAAAAGTCGGAGGGGCTTATTGATGAGTTTGCCAAAACCAAGAGCATATACACCCAGTATTTTCAGGACCTATACCGGTTTTTCAGGCTTCATCCCTGGAGAAAAGAGTTTGAAGACATTTTCAGAATGGAACCCGATATTTTTGACAATGAATTTGTTAAAGGCATCATTACCAGCCCGGACACTATTCGCAATATTGCAGAATTTTATTTCGACAAGCAATTCTATCCCTATGCCCTGAACATCTTCCTTTCGCTGCTGGACAAGGACCAGAAAAACATTGAGCTTTTCGAAAAAATTGCCTTCTGCTATGAGAAGACCGGCAACTTTGAAAACGCGCTCAGGTATTACAAAAAAGCTGAGCTAATCAATACCGAACGCCTCTGGATCATTAAAAAGATTGCTTTTTGTTCCAAATTTCTCAATCAATGGGAACAGGCCCTTACCTATTACAAAATGGTTGAGAAGCACAATCCAGACGACATGAAAGTTCAGGCCAATATTGGCCAGTGCCTGATACACCTGGAAAGGTATGAAGAAGCATTGGAATATTATTTTAAAGTAGAAGTTCTTGCCCCTGAAAATCATCGCATCAGAAGACCACTGGCCTGGTGCTCCTTTGTGCTGGGCAAGCTCGACACGGCTGAAGACTACATGAACAGGCTTCTGGCCAATGATCCGGACAACCGCTTTGATCTGCTCAGTCTGGGTCATATCCTGTGGGCATTGGGAAAAGAAGAAGAAGCCATCATTTCTTACCGTAAGAGCCTGTCTCTTTTTAAAAACACTGACAAATTTGAAACGTCTTTCCTGGAAGATAAAAAGCATCTCACAAAGAATGGAATTCTGGAATTTGACATTGATCTGATGATAGAATTCATCCGTTCAGATCAAACTCAACCCTAAATCATTATATTTTAACCTTCTCATTTTCTGGCACTTGCAAATTATTTCAAAAAAAAGTTGATTTTTTTTGAAAATAACGCAGCGTTTACACCCTGGTTTGCGTCTTCTTTATATAACGCTCTTTTCCAAAACCGGGGTTATCGCCTTTCTGCCTTAAATATCAGACTTTTTAATTGAACCAAGACTCCCCCAACAATCATAGCTTGTCCATTGGAAGGTACTCCGGTTTTTTTTTGACAATATCACAATCAATATATAATTGCTCTTTTTTTATTGAAAAAATACATGGGAAAATAAAAGCACTCTGCGCTTAAAATACTTTTCCTTTAGTAAACAACGTGTTTTGATTTCATGGTTAATGAAAATGGCCGTTAGACTTTTGCGTTTTCCACCCAAACAAGAAAGTTTGCACCAACATTAACCATTTTCAGCAACCTGCGCGGCCATTACCCTGAGTCAAAACTGTTCTTTACGAAAAATACACTGTATTGGCAGGCTTTCATTTGGTCATCCCTGCATAGCCAAATTGAGCCTGTCTTTTTTTTCCCTCAGCGGAAACATATGCATGCTGTCTTTGTGTATAAAAATTATTTTCAAGATAAACTTTGTGCTTTTTTAGTTAAGCACGGTCACATTTTCGTTGCGTTTAACCGGATTATCATTACACTGCAAACCGATACATGAACAAAACAATTCAACTGTCTCTACTACTATCTCTTTTTTTAGGGGCCTTTTTCATCTCTTGCAACAAAGATGATGGAAAAGGCCATGCTTTTGATTATATCAACCTGGAATATTACGAGCACTTTACTGCCGAAGGATCCGATATCTATTTCTTTCTCAGTACGATTGAAACGTTTCCCTGCTCCAATTTTCAGCTCGAGGTTTCTGTAGAAAAATCCGGCAATCATACAGATATCCAGATACAGGATCTGGATGTACCCGATGTTTGCATTACCAGCATAGGGCCGGCAACGCAACAGATTGTTGTGGGACCGGTAAATGAGGCAGCAGGAAGCTTTACAGTCTGGGTAAACGACAAACAGCACGATTTTTCTGTGCAGATCAACCAGGATCTTATTGCTGTAAGCACCGGCCAGTTATTCGAAAATCATTTATTTTTCTCCTCTGATTCTCTTTTACGTATCCCGCAAAACACCTTCTGGGGTTACACGCTTGCCGGATCCATGAGCAAAAAACCAGATTTCCTGGATGATCTCATGGAAGAATTCATTAAAGCAGGAGCAAAGCTTATTACCCTCCCCGATGGCAACTACTATTATTTTGCAGTAAAGGAAGGAAAGGTGTATTTTGATCATATCAAACAGGAAGTTAAAACATTTTATTTTCAGTTTGAGAATAGTATGACCGAACTGGTTGAGATCTACGAAAAGGTTATGGAAGGCTATGAGGGAGAGGAGATTCAGATCAGGATGTTTAATACACGAGGTGAGCGGTTTGTTTTCTGATCAGGCTGCGCATCTCTGGTATCTTTAATTAGTCTTTGCACGAAAACTCGTTTTTTTCTCATGTGCCTGATAAGAAAGCGTCAAGTGCAAGGCGGGCGAAGACTGAAAAACAGAGTCTCGCCTAAAGGCGAGATAACTGTTCTGAAGGCAAGCCCAACGCAGCAATTGGCGTTTTCTTGCAGGCACTAATTATAAAAAACTTAGTTTCAAACCCTTAGGGGTTGATAGTGTTCTTTGAAATTTTGCCCATTGCAAGTGGCACGTTTTGTGCATATTAAAATTCTTGTTTTTTTGTTACTTTTGTTAATAGCACAAACACACCAGGCTTGTGGAAAATTTGCAGGAAATTCTGAAAGGTTGCCTCAAAAACAACCGTGAGAAGCAGAGTGAACTCTACCAGATGTTTGCATCAAAGATGTATGGAGTTTGCCTTCGGTATGCTGCAAACAGCCACGATGCTCAGGATATCCTCCAGGATGGATTTGTCAAGGTATTTGAGAATCTGAATAAATACCGGGGAGAGGGTTCTTTTGAAGGATGGATGAAACGGATCTTTGTGAACCTTGCCCTCGACAAGTACCGAAGTAAGATTACACACCTTTCTGTAGATGAAATGGAAAACGGGGCTGATGTTGCTACTGACAGTGAAGCTTCTGCCGTAGATTCAATTTCAGAAAAAGAGATCATGGCACTTATAAAACAACTACCGGATCAATACCGGCTGGTGTTTAACCTGTATGTAATGGAAGGCCATTCTCACCATGAAATTGCTGAGATCCTTAACATCGGCATTTCTACTTCCCGCTCCAATCTTGCAAGGGCAAAAATGATTTTAAAAGATAAAATTGACTATCAAACCAAATGGATTGAAAAAGCAATATGATACAATGAACCAGTTTGAAAGTGACATTAGAAAGAAGTTAAGTGGTTTTGAGGCCGAGCCGCCACAGGATATGTGGTCAAAAATTGAAAGCAGGCTCGACAATAAACCCACTCTCTGGGTTGTTTACCGCAGAAGAGTAATGGCTGCTGCTGCCGTTCTTCTTATTGTTTTGTCAGGATCTCTTTTGCTGATCACCGGTATAGGTACTGATCCTGTTCAACTTACCCAGGAATCTACAGCTCCCTCGGATCAACCAGTTCCTGATGCAACCCCACCAACTTCAATCCCCGGGCCCTATGATCAGCCACATGAGATCACCATAGAGGCCGGAAGCAGTATAACGGATCAACACAGCAGTACGTTGCTGGCACAGGAGGTTAAACCTGAAGCAACGATAGCCGCAGAACCTTCTGAAAAAGTCATGTTTGTTTCTGAGAACCGGATCCTGGCATCTATACCTGGCTTATCAGCCACCGTTGACCAACAGGTTAACAGGCACTCCATTGCTACATGGCAGCCTGTCTTTGAACAATCTATCGCCACTATAACAGAAGAATCATCCCTAACCCTTGCATCTGTTGCGGAAACCAATATCCCCGGAGCATTTAGTTTTTCAGCTTATTTTGCTCCCCAGCAGGCTTACCGCTATCATCTGGGAAATATGATCAACCCTGTGCAGGGGCTTGAGAGCGAGATCCTGACCTTCTCTTCAGGAATTCTTGCAGCATACAAGATAAACAACCGCTGGCAGATTGAATCAGGGATTGGATATAACAGGCTTGGGCAGCAGGTAAATGACATAGCATCCTTCAGCCATCCTTCTATGATGCCCCTGTATACCAGCAATGGCACCCCCATCAGTGAGCACCCTCAAAGCATGAGCACATCCATGGGTGGAATTGTATTTACAGATCAGAGCTTCTATTTTGCCGATGTTAGTTCTGCAAGGATCATTACCCTGAAAGGGAGCTACGACGAAAGTATCGTAAACCTGCTAAATAAAACCGGGATGGGGCTGGTGCAGTATTTTGAATACCTGGAGATTCCCGTAAATGCAAGGTATAAGATCCTTGACAGGGGATTAACCGTACATACCACCACAGGAATAGCTCTCAACTATCTGCTTACGGGAGATGTTTATCTTGCCGGAAAAACACAAGCTACTCCTATCGGGAAAAGTGTGGGAATAAACACGTTGAACTTCTCGGGCTCAGCAGGTATTGCTTTCAGCTACCCGGTTGCCGATCGTGTAAGGGTGAGCCTGGAGCCCAGGGCCCGTGTATTTCTCAACTCCATGGGGCCGGTAAGAAACCTCACACGCGAAACCTATCCGTACACGTTCTCCGTATTCATGGGTTTATCCTATGATTTATAATGGCAAATCCGGCATCTGAAATTATCAGCAAATATTACTGCTGGTTTAATCAAGTTTGCCCACCGGCATCATATACAGCACCCTGATCTCAGGGCCAAGCTGAAGAACTTCTTCAACCTCTTCGTCGCGGTAGGCACCAATTACCACCGTACCCATACCCAGTGCAGCAGCCTGCAGATGTACGTTCTGTGAAGCATGCCCGATCTCGTTATACACATACCTGTATCCTCTTTCTCCATAACGTTCGGTAGTGCGCTCAAAAACAGCCCCAAAAATCAGAACCACACCGGCATCAACAATCATGGACTGGCTGAGGGAAGCACGCATCAAT
>SLIL01000100.1 GCA_007135645.1 Bacteroidales bacterium | reverse complement strand
TTCGCGGTGGGCATCTCAGATCCTGACCTGCCGGAAGAAGAGGCCTTGTTTCAGGCGTTTTATCGCGCCAAAATGCTGGCTGTTCTTTTTCACCAAACCCGCATTGAGTATTTCAGGGATATTTTTACCAGCACCCGCGACGATCAGCCCCGAGGAGCTCACCGGCAACGGTTCGACACGTTTTTCAGACTCAGCTCGGCAGTTAATGCCGATGGCAGCCAGTTCGAGATCATTGAACATCATTTTACCCGTTTTAATGAATCTTTGGTATTGATTGCTTACCATACCGGACTAGAGGATAGTGAAAAAACCGGCAACAACCCTGAAACACTTTCCGCCAGCGCCACGGTGTTGTATATTGAGGCTCACATGGGAGATATTTACGAACCACAGGCCACCTTTGATCTGGTTTCGGAGCTTTCCATTCCCATGCATTATCCGGTTTCTGCCGGGTTTTACAGCACACGGAAAGGAAACAGAGAGGCCATAAGATCTGTTTTCAACGAGGAAGAAATACGATACCCGGCGTTTGTTTACCGGTACACCAACCCTTCCTGGGAGCCGCATAGCAGACCCTTTGTAAGCTACCATGGGTTGTGGGGAGCATACATTCAGCAATTACTGGAACACCTTACCCTTGCCACCGAACAGACCACCCTACGATTAAAAAGCCTAGGCCAGGACACCGAGTCAGCTTCCACAGAAATGGCCAGAGAAGTTGCGGCCCTTAATGCCCGATTGATCATGAACCATGTAGAGCTGTTTCCGGACCGTTTCGGATTCGACCTGGATATTAAACCCATTGAACCCTGAACCCAGTTCATGTTGATTTACAGGCTATTTTCACCCAAATATTGTTTTGGAATGTTTTTTGGTTAAAAAAGAAAAAACAATCAAACTAACCTGCAAACTGCATCGTTTGATTTTATATATTTATGACTTCAGTACAACCAAAAAACAGATTTTCTATGAATATTTCAGCCATCATCAAAAGCGTTTTTTCCCTGCTGTTTTTATTGATAATTACTTCTGCACCCATTTTAGCCCAGAATCAGAATCTTAGAACCCTTGAAAACAACGCATTTCAAAGAGGTGAAAAGATCACATTCAGGGTATTTTATGACAGCTATCTAACCGGAAACGTAAATGCTGGTATTGCCTCCCTGGAGATCCGTGAATCCAATGAAGTGATAGGAGGCAGAAACACCATGAATGTGGTGGGTCTTGGAAATACCCGTGGAGCCTTTAATTTTTTCTTCAGGGTTGTGAACCGTTACGAAACCTATATTGATGAAGAGGCCATTGTTCCCCTGCTGTTTATCAGACGTATCAACGAAGGGGGCTATCGAAAAAGCCAGGATGTAATGTTCAATCAGTATGAAAACCTTGCCATCAGCAACACAGCAACGGTACCGGTAGTAGAAAATGTGCAGGATATTATTTCTGCGTTCTACTATCTGAGGACCTACAATTTTGACAATGCGCAGAAGGGGGATGTTTACGATGTTAATTTCTTCCTGGATGATACCGTTTATGTATCACGGGTTGTTTTCGACGGACGCGAAGAGATAACCACCAGTATCGGCAGATTCCGAACCTTACGCTTTAAGCCCCAGGCCCTGATTGGTGATGTTTTCAGCCAGCCCTACCCCATGACCCTCTGGATCTCGGATGATGAGAATAAAATCCCGGTACTTGCACAATCGGGGATCATCGTGGGCAGCGTAAAAATGGAACTCATGAAATACGAGGGATTGAAAAACCCCATGACATCGCGAATACGCTGAGGCAAAGGAATAAATTAAACATCTTTTCCTTTGCCGAAAATAGTATCACCCAGAATTAAAAGTAAGAATAATTCAGGCGAAGTTTCAGGAAAAATCAGTAGGTTTGCCTATTGATTTTTTTATTAATCGTAATCAGAATAAATACTATAAATTATGACAAAAGCATCCATTCATACCGAAAAAGGGGTAATGAAAGTAGAATTTTATGACAAGGACGCCCCCGGAACCGTAAAGAACTTTGTTGACCTGGCAAAAAAAGGGTATTATGATGGGCTGACGTTTCACCGCGTTATTCCTGAGTTTGTGATACAGGGTGGTTGCCCTCACGGCACCGGCAGTGGTGGCCCAGGCTATACCATCCCTTGTGAGCTTGATGGCGACAACCAGTACCACGACCGTGGGGTCTTGTCAATGGCCCATGCCGGACGAGATACGGGTGGTTCGCAGTTTTTCATCTGCCACAACCGTCAGAATACCCAGCACCTCGACCGCAAGCACACCTGTTTTGGCAAAGTGGTGGACGGCCTTGAAGTCATTGACGACATCAGAATGGGTGATAAAATAGAAAAAATTGTTGTTGAAGAAAACTAACCCAATTCCTATGCAACAGATCCGTTTTCCCCTCAACGGGGACTTCATTGAATTATACAAACTGCTTAAGATCACTCAGATTGCAGCCAGTGGCGGTGAGGCCAAACTGATGGTTGATCAGGGCATGGTAAAGCTAAATGGCATTGTTGAAAACCGGAAACGGGCCAAAGTTAAGCCTGGCGATACCATAGAAGCAGCTGGCTATCAGCTTGTTGTAGAACCATAAGAGCTTTTTTCGATCATCTTTTTTAATTGGGCAACCCAATAAAACCTTCTGATTTTCCTGTAAACATGAATTATTTCAGGGCAGAAGGTTTTTTTTATTTATTTTTGAATTCATAAAATTCCAGTTTTAAACATCAAACAGTTTTTAAAAAATAAAAAATGGACACTCGAGCTATTTCCCCTTTGGCTATTATTCAGGTGCTGGTGGCACTGGCATTTATGTATTTTCTGATGCAACGGTTGTTTAAGGGTTCGATTTTGTTTAAAATCGGGATCTCCACAGCCACGGTTTTAATTTTTGCTTCATTGATATCGAGCACACAGGCAAAATTGGGGCCCATACACTCCGTATGGTCATTTCCTACGCAGATCATTCTTGTGTTCATCGCATACTACTATATCAATGTTTCTATTAAAAAGCCTCTTCTGAATGTCATTGAGGTGATAAGGGAGATCAGTAAAGGAAACTTACAGGTGAGTTTTCAACAAAAACATCTGGAACAAAAGGATGAGGTGGGCTATATAAGCCATGCCATGGTAGAATTACAGAATGGGCTGAAGGAAAAAACCGAGTTTGCAAAAAAGATTGGTGAAGGACATTTTGATGACAGTTTTAAAAAATTAAGCGAAACGGATGAGCTTGGAGAGGCTTTGCTCACCATGCAAAGAAGCCTTAAAGAAGCCAAAGAGCAGGATACCCTAAGAAAACAGGAAGATACCAAACGCAACTGGATCACCGAGGGGCAGGCCAAATTTGCTGAGATACTCAGGCAAAGCGACGGTGAAGTATCAGAATTCTCCTACCGTATCATAAGCAATATGGTTACTTACATGGGAATAAATCAGGGAGGATTATTCATTTTAAACGATGACAATGAAAACGACAAATTTCTGGAATTAACTGCCTGTTATGCCTTTGACAGGAGAAAATATCTGGAAAAACGCGTTGATATTGGTGAAGGACTGGTAGGAACCTGTTTTCTGGAAGGAGAAACGATCTATCTGAGGGAAATCCCCCAGGATTACATTCGCATAACCTCAGGACTTGGTGATGAGAACCCCAGTGAACTGCTCATTGTGCCATTAAAACTGAACGAAGATATTTTTGGAGTAATGGAGCTTGCATCTTTCAGCAAATTTGAAAAACATCATATCGAATTTGC
>SLIL01000166.1 GCA_007135645.1 Bacteroidales bacterium | reverse complement strand
GCATTCGGCGCCTTTGTGGATGTGGGGGTGCATCAGGACGGGCTGGTACACATCAGCCAGATGGCCGATAAATACATCAGCAATCCATCGGACGTGGTAAGTCTCAATCAGAAAGTTATGGTAACCATACTGGAAGTGGATATGGCAAGAAAGAGGATCCAGATGAGTCTCAGGGGCTGACCTCCGGCTTGATGATCATTCCCGTAACTTTAAAAACTGTGGAGGCATTTTCCGTATTGGCAACAATGGTAAGATTCCGGTTGATCTCTCCCGGACGTGAGGAATCATAGCGAACTGTTATTAC
Source organism: Bacteroidales bacterium (assembly GCA_007135645.1). Taxonomy (GTDB): domain Bacteria; phylum Bacteroidota; class Bacteroidia; order Bacteroidales; family UBA7960; genus SKVR01. The sequence continues at coordinate 3,471 of SLIL01000166.1, read as the reverse complement.
ACCCGTAGATCCGGGTTGAAGTTGTGCACGTGGCCATGTGGGGACAGATAGTCCGCAGCTTCCTCTTACATTGGTGATCCAGAGGGGGACTTCAGATGCATTTTTTACCTGGATGGTTCTCTGACAAACAGCACCCTGTCTTACTTCGCCCATTTCTATTGTTGCCTGCTGATTTTCGGGAGTGAGAGAGGAGCCATCAAACACAAGTATGTAATCAGCAGCACGGTCAGGGTTTTCCCCGGAAATGCCTGTGAAGGTGAAAAGAACAAACAAAGCAATGCCTGAGAAGATCGTTTTTAAAAGAAGAGATCCATAAAGAAATGTCGATCCGGTCTGATTTGGTTTGCTGATGGTCATAGAATACCTTTTTTGCTTGTTCCGTAGTATTGTAAATAACATAATGAGTTCAAAAGCTTTTTGTTTAAAAAACACTATGTTTGCAATCGTAATCAACGAAAAAATCCAACTGCAAAGAAAAGGTATTTTGTCTGATGATTTGAAGATTTTTTGATCGGGAGGATTGTTTTTCAGCCATCTTACATGCAAATAACCCGCTATCATCCTGTTGTATGAATAATAATTTAAACAAAGAGGCAGAAAACCAGCCGGAGAAGAACAAAAAAAACGACGTACAGGAAAAGTTCACGGAAGACCAGCCTCAGGGTTCGCTGCAGACCCATCAGGCGGACATGGGTGAAATGGCGGGCTACCTGGCTCATCAGTGGAAACAGCCATTGAATACCATCAATCTGATCCTGGTTGATCTTCAGGATGCGTTGCGACACAACGAGCTGGATCAGCAGTATATGGATGCTTCAGTGGAAAGAGCAAGGAAAGTGATCGACAGCATGGTGGAAACCATTGATGAGTTCAGAAATTTTTTCAAACTTCAGGAGCATAAAAACACCTTCGATCTCAGAGAACAGGTAGAATGGGCTCTTTCGTTTATCAGGTCTTCCATGGAAATTGCAGGGATCAGGGTGAATAATACGATTGCGCAAGGGGTCTCAATTACAGGGTTTTCCAATGATTTTTCTCAGGTGATGATCAGTGTGATTAATTGTTGCAGGCTGCTGCTGCTTGCCCATAAGCCTGAAAATCCTTCTATAGAGATCTCTGCTGCATTGCAAACAGATACAGTAAGCGTAAGAATTTCTGGCAAGGGAGCAGCAATCCCTGAAAAGGATCTGTCCGGTATCTTTGATATTCCGGAAACAATAAGTGATAAAACAAAGAATGGGTATGTTAATCTGTATCCTGTTAAGGAAAATATCCGGCAACGCTTGAATGGTGAAATTATCGTTAAAAACATTAAAAACAGCGTCGAATTCACCATTCACCTGCCTTTGATGTGATCAGAGAAGATAATTATTGTAAATTTGTTATTTTACCATACGTACATATTGTATTGTTCGATTAAATGGTAAAGGTTTTTTAGTAAATTAATCTCAGGGTAGTTGAAGGAAATATTTGAAAAAAATATCATAAAGGATGTATTGAAAAGTAAGCGAACCTGGCTGGCCGTTTTGGTTTGGGTAGCCTTTGTTGTTTTTATGTTTCTGGGAAACAGGGATGTATTCCTGTTTGCTGATAAAGCGTTGCCTGATCTGTTTTTTGTTCTGCTGCTGTTGTCAGGAGTTGCGGTCATATTTATTCTCGGTTGCCATACCTACCACTACCATGTAAAAATTAATGTGCAGAACAACCTGCTCAGGCAACGGGAAAAAATGCTGCTGAAGATCAACCAGGAGGCCCGGCTGCAGAGTGATTTTCTTAATCTGGTGGTCAATTCATTTCCTCATCCCTTTTATGTGATTGATGCAGACAGTTACAATGTAGTAATGGCCAATAAAGCTTTTTACGATTTTCATAATCTGAGAGAGAATGCAGAATTACAGGAAAGCAGATGCTATGAATTGTCTCATCATTTTTCGCATCCCTGCAATTCAGCAGATCATCCGTGTCCGCTGATCGAAGTGCGTAAAACAGGCAAGCCGGTGGTTGTTCAGCATGTCCATCCTGACAAAATGGGCAATCCTCGTATCGTGGAGGTGAATGCTTTTCCGGTTATGGATGAAAAGAACCAGCGGGTGAAGCAGGTGATCGAATACAATGTGGATATCACCGATCGTATCATGGAACAAAAAAAGCTGGCAGAGAATGAGAAACGTCTGCGTTCCATCATTACCACCTCTCCGGATGCTATTTCGGTAATCGATCTCAAAGGAAATATAGTTTTTACTTCGGATAAATCTGCCGCGTTGGTTGGATATGATCATCCGTCACAACTGCTTGGTAAAAATGTACTTGACTTTTTGTCGCCAGAAAACATTGAAATGGCAAAACAGGCGATTGAAAACATCGCCTCGGGCAAGATTGACCAGGATACCAGGGAATTTAAAACCCTGCGAAAAGATGGCTCTTTCTTTTTCCAGGAGGTCAATGGTTCTGTTATGGTTGATGAAAATAATCAGCCCTATGCCATCATCCTTATCGGAAGGGATGTTACCCAGCGTTTGAAAACAGAGAATGATCTGCTTGCGCTCAACAAAATGCTCAAAGAACAGAGTGCTATCCTGGAAAACCTTAACCGGTCCCTGGAGCAGCGCATCAATGAGGAAGTGGAGGCCAGCCGTGAAAAAGACAGGATGCTTGCTTTGCAATCGAGGCAGGCAGCAATGGGTGAAATGATCGGCAACATTGCCCACCAGTGGCGACAACCCCTCAATACCATCAATCTGATCATCCATGACCTGGCAGAAGCCCACAAGCATGGTGAGCTGGACGAATCCTATTTTCAAAACTCATACAACGAGGCAAACAAGGTGGTGCAGCGAATGTCGCAAACCATTGATGATTTCAGGAACTTCTACAGGCCTGACAAAGAGAAAAGAGTATTTGAAATGAATAAGGTGGTGGAGCAGTCTGTTTCGTTTGCTTCGGCTGGATTAACAGCTTCTGGGATCCGTTTGCAGCTGCATTGCAACGGAAGTGTATTGGTTGAAGGGTATTCCAATGAAATGATCCAGGTGCTGATCAATATTCTTAACAATGCCAAAGACTCCCTTGCCGATAGCAGCAATGAGGAAAAAGTGATCGCAATACAATGTTATGCAGAAAACAGTAAAGCCATAGTGAAGATTGAAAACAATGGGGATCATATCCCTGATGACCTGCTTGAAAAGATCTTTGATCCCTATTTTACCACCAAACCAGAAGGGCAAGGCACAGGATTGGGGCTGTTTATAGCCAAAACCATTGTGGAAAAGAATATGCAGGGGAGGCTGATTGCCGGAAATACAGAAAAGGGAGTTTGTTTTACTTTCGAGATGGATGCCTGGCAAGCTCAGGAATCCTGAAAAAGATTTAACTGTTTCCCCGCTCCGGCATGGCTTTTTACAAGCTTTCTTTTCACCTGCTCGGGTGCAAACGTATTTTCCCGGCCCGGCAGTTCCCGGCACAAAATAAAGT
>SLIL01000413.1 GCA_007135645.1 Bacteroidales bacterium | reverse complement strand
GCAGCAGCAGCAACTCCACGGCTCAAATCAAAATCCTGAGTAACTGGTGATGGCAGGAATGAGCTTACTGCCCTTAGTGGTGCACCCCACAAACCCGGTATCAGGTAAAAAACAAAGGCAAAGGATGCAATGGCAAGCATCAGCCGGGGTACACTCATGTATTTAAGGTCACTGTCATGGGCAAATTTGATCTTACCAATAAGATACAGACCCATAAGAAGGAATATGGCAATCCACAAAACAAGAAACACCTCCCTGTCAAGCAAGCCCCATTGAGCAACAGCATCAGCAGTGGAAAGAAACTTAAGCGAGAACGCAAGAACAATAAATCCAAGCACTACCTTCACGGCATTCATCCAGCCACCCGATTTGGGAAGCGATTTAAGTGCTGTGGGGAATACGGCAAACAGGCTGAAAGGAACGGCAAGGGCCAGACTGAAACCCAGCATGCCTATGGCAGGACCAAAAACATTTCCTCCTGTAGCAGCATCCACAAGCAGGGTACCTACAATAGGGCCTGTACAGGAAAAAGAAACCAATACAAAAGTAAATCCCATTAAAATCACTCCCAGCAATCCACCTGTTTTGTCAGCTTTGCTGTCAAGGGCTGTAGACCAGCTTGCAGGCATGGTAAGTTCAAAAGCACCAAAAAAGGAGGCAGCAAAAAATATGAGCAACGCAAAGAAAAACAGGTTGAAACCGGGGCTGGTTGCAAGGGCATTGAGGGTATCGGCACCAAAGATCATGGAAATAGCTAAACCAAGCACCACATAGCTGAAAATGATCGTGAAACCATAAAATAAAGCATCTCTCACTGCCCTGGCACGATTTTCAGAGTTGCGCAGGAAGAAACTGACAGTAAGGGGTATCATGGGAAAAACGCAAGGGGTAAGCAAAGCAAGCAGTCCCCCCAGTATCCCTGTGATAAACATACCCCAGAAAGAGCGTCCTGCTTCACCGGTTTCTTCAGGAAGATAAATGATCTGTGTTTGTGATTCTTCCCCTTCTCCATCTGTCGTTAGCTCATCCACAACTTCTTCTTTTTCAACAGGATCCTCCTCAGGCAATACGGCAGGCGTCTCTGTTGGTTGAGTTGATACAGCTATCTCATCAGCTTCCTGTCTCCCTGACAGATTAAATGAAAATTCAACAAAGTCGGGGGGTAAACAGGATGTTGCATCACAACACATAAACATTAATTCCCCGGTTACTCTAACCGGATTTTCTGACAGTACCTCTACCTTACGGGAAAAAACCACCTGCCTGTCACTATGCATGGATAGCTCCATGTCAAAATTAGGATCGAATTTTATTTCTGCAGCAGGAGCCTGTAACTCATTCAGGAAACGAAAACCGTCAGCATCACCAAATTCAAAAGTAGTAGGTATTGGACCTCCGGGAGGCACATCAAGACCGTAAATGGACCAACCCTCATCAATATGGGCCGTAAACTTAAGATTGTAAATATTCTGATCAGTTTTCTCGTAAGAGAACTCCCAGGTTACTGGTTCAAGGATCTGGGATTTAGCTGTCCCCAGGCCTAAAAAAATAAGGAATACCCCAATAAAGGTATTTTTCATTGCTTTCTTCATCATATTGTGCATTTTTTCCTTGTTAAACAACAAGAACTGAATTTGGTTTAAAACGTATTTTGAACATATAAAAGTATCAATATGCGTAATATTTATTTATCCGCAAAAGTAAAACAATCATTTGGTTTAGGAAACAAATTTCACTTTTAATATATTTTTAGTGGATGCAGTGACCCTGAAGCGATCATCGGGCCTTAATCCAACAACCCAAACAACCTTATCTCCGGAAAACAAAAGCCATATTTTACGCTTCTCTGTTAATGGTATTTTCTTGTCGGTAAGATAGTCGCTGATCTTTTTCTTTCCTGACATGCCATGCGGAAAGAAAAAATCCCCATCCTGCGGATGCCTTAGAATAAGAGGATAATCCAGTTTTTCAAGGTCCAGATAGATTTCATCAGGTTTAGATTTGAAAATATCAACAGCACTTTTTTCTGCAATCGAAAAAGTAAGGGTACCATTGCCGGTATCCAATAACTCATCATGACTGTCAATGGTAAATACTTCTTTTTTCGCTTCTGTCTCTATTGGACTAATGATCAAATGATCCCGATCCTTTAAGCACTGGTGGGTTGGCGACAGAAATATTTTTCCTGGCTGAGCATCCAGACTGTTAGCAATCTCCTCTATAACTGGCGATTGAAAACTATAAGGTTTTAGAACTTCGTACAAGATATACCGGAAACCGGGATACTGAGTTAGCTTTTTTATATTTAACCTTACGCTTTGCTTATTACCTTCAATAATCTTATCCAGTTCACGATCCAGTAAAAAGGTAAGCAGTTTTGAGGCATTTTCTGAATTAAAAGCAAGTTTTACCAATGAGTCATCAGCCGATGGATTGATCTCCCTTAAAGAAGGCATAACCGAATGCCGGATTCTGTTGCGGATATATTTCTCGTCAAGGTTGGATGAATCTTCCCGGTATTTTAACCTCCTTTCCTGACAGAATTTTAGCATTTGCTCTCTGCCAAAATTTAGCAGGGGTCTGATCAGATATCCGTTTTTCAATTTCATCCCCTGCAAACCTGCCAGCCCGGTACCTCTTATTACATTCATCAGAATCGTTTCGGCCTGGTCATCTTTATGATGTGCCGTGGCAATATAATCAAATCCATGGTTGCCCCTGATCTCTTCCAGCCATTTGTATCTTAACTCACGGGCTGCCATCTGGATGCTGATTTTTTTTAAAAGAGCATATCTCTTCGTATCAAAAGCTATAGAAAAAAATTCAACTCCTGACTCCTTCGCCAGTGACCGGGTAAAATCCTCATCCTTATCTGATTCAACACCGCGAAGCATAAAATTGCAATGAGCGACAGCAAAGTTAAACGACAACTCTTTAAACAATCTTGTCATTACCACAGAATCCACTCCCCCGCTAACAGCCAGAAGGATTTTCTGTTGGCGATCGAAAAGTTGTTCTTTCTTTATCTGGTTCAGAAATTCGTTTAGCATAGCTGAAAATTATGAGTTGTAAAAGTAGAAAAATCCGCTCAAATGAAAACAGCTAAACCTGAGAACAAAGAACTTTCCATTTTTTCCTCTTGTGCCTGTAACATTACCAGGTACTCTTTCGTCTTAAAATCAAAATCCGGTTCTATCTGCAGAAAGCCAACCAATTTACTCAAACAAGTAATTTATCAGCCATGAAAACAAGAATTATGATTGCCGGACTATTGTTACTCCCTCTTATCGTATCAGCAGCAAATGCAGGCTATCCGGTTTTAAGAATTCCACTGAACCATAAGCCGGGAACAACTATTGAATTGCTCATCAAACCAGAAGAAGAAATCAAAGAAACATTGTGGTTTTTAAACAACCAGACAGAGAAAAATAAAAAAAAGTTCTCTGTTATGAACCTGATTGACATTTCAGACTTCATAAAACCAGAAGAAGAAATCAATGACCTTAATCTTGACACGGGAAGTATTTTCAATGAATTGATGACTGAAAGAAAAAATATGATCATTCCCGAAACTGATCAGGTTAAGTAAATCGCTCTTTTTGTTGTTTTTGTTTTTTGTTTTGACAAAAGCCGTCTCCGTAGCAGTACGAGGCGGCTTTTTATTTTACAAAAAAAGCCCCGTTGACTTAACAACGAGGCTTTAGAAAAGTTGGCGGCGACATACTCTCCCGGATGTTACTCCAGTACCATCTGCGCTGGCAGGCTTAACGACCCTGTTCGGAATGGGAAGGGGTGGACACTGCCGCTAT
>SLIL01000433.1 GCA_007135645.1 Bacteroidales bacterium | reverse complement strand
TATTGCAGACCTAACGGGGATGAACTCTTACTTTGCTCATTCAAAGCAACATATTTAATTAAGTCGTGCAGGTTGAGCGTTGGTTGAATTTCGGTATCCTATCTATGTAATTGATTTTGGTATTTACAAAGGTATAAATATTCTATTTAATAGCAAACAAAAATATATTTTGTCCGGTTATTATCGTTGTACAAAGAGGTATTGAAGTGAATAAATAGTACCTTTGTTTTGTTATTCAAGTGTTTTCGAAAACATAATTCATGGAAAAGTTCTCTTATTTGGGTAATGCTGATCCTCAGCTAATAGAATCTCTTTACAAATCCTATCTTAATGACCCCGATAGTGTAAGTAAGGACTGGCAAGGTTTCTTCAGGGGTTTTGACTTTGCGCTGGAAAAATATCCTGATTCTGATAATATCTCAGAAAAAGAAGCAAAAGTTTTTCGCGATGAATTTAAGGTAATTAATCTCATCAATGCTTACCGGCAGCGTGGGCACCTTTTTACCAAAACCAATCCGGTGCGTACCCGCCGGAAATATTCACCCACCCTTGATCATGCCAATTTCGGGCTTTCTGATGAGGATCTGGGCAATAACTTCCAGGCGGGAAATGAAATAGGGATTGGAAAAGCTTCGCTTCGGAAAATCATTGAGCATCTTCAGAAGACGTATTGCCAGAGCATCGGTGTTGAGTATATGTATATACGCAACCAGGAAATTGTGCAATGGCTCAAAAGCAAGATGGAAACCACCCAAAATATTCCTGCTTTCAGTCAAAAGATCAAACATCAGATTTTGTCCAAACTGACAGAAGCGGTAGGCTTTGAGCATTTTGTAAGAAAACGTTTTCCGGGGCAAAAACGGTTTTCACTGGAAGGTTGTGAAACACTAATTCCTGCGCTGGATTCAGTGATTGAGCTGGGGGCCCGAATGGGAATAAAAGAGTATGTGATTGGTATGGCCCATCGGGGAAGGCTTAATGTATTAGGTAATATTCTAAAAAAACCCTACAGCAATATCTTTAGTGAGTTTGAAGGGATGGCTTATGAGGATGAAGGATTGCTCGGAGATGTAAAATATCACCTGGGATGCACGCTTGAAGCGCAAACAAGTGATGGGAATATTATAAATCTTAGCATCTCGCCTAATCCCAGCCACCTTGAGGCGGTAAATCCTGTTGTAGAAGGTATTGCAAGGGCAAAGGCAGATGAAAAATTTCTGGGCGATTATCAAAAAGTAGCCCCTATCCTTATTCATGGAGATGCTTCCATTGCCGCCCAGGGAATTGTTTATGAAGTGGTTCAGATGTCACAACTACCTGGTTATAAAACCGGAGGTACGATACATCTTGTAATTAACAATCAACTGGGCTTCACCACCAATTATCTTGATGGTCGAAGCAGTACCTACTGTACTGATGTGGCAAAAATTGTCCAGTCCCCTGTTTTTCATGTGAATGGGGATGATGTGGAAGCCGTTGTTTATACCATTGGTTTGGCTATGCAGTTCAGGCAAAAGTTTCAGAAAGATGTTTTTATTGATTTGCTCTCTTATCGCAAATTCGGCCATAACGAAAGCGATGAACCCAGATTTACACAACCGGTTTTGTATAATATTATTGAAAAGCATCCCGACCCTGCAACCATTTACATTAATAAACTTGTAGAAGAAGGGTCTTTAAAAGAAGAGGAAGCAAAGCAGTTAAGGCAGTCTTTTAATAATGTATTGGAAGAAGAGCTTGCCAAAGCCAAAAAGATTGAAAAAGGTAATATAGACCCATTCCTGTTCAAAACATGGGAAGGCTTTAAGAAACCTGATGAGGTGCAGGTGTTTAATGGGGCAGATACACGTACTGATTTCGGAATACTAAAAGCATTGGGTGAAAAGATGTGTCAGCTTCCCGATGATAGGGCTTTTTTCAGAAAAACAGTCCGGCTAATGCAGGAGCGCCGCAAAATGATGGACAACGGGAAAAACCTGGATTGGGCAATGGGTGAGTTGCTTGCTTATGCAAGTCTTCTCAATGAAGGGGTGCATGTGCGCTTTTCAGGACAGGATGTGGAGAGAGGTACTTTTTCTCATCGCCATGCTGTACTCATTACCGAAGATACTGCTGCAGGATATGTTCCTTTGAATAACCTCTCTGATAAGCAGGGCCGGTTTGAGATCTACAATTCCTTGCTCTCTGAATATGGGGTGCTGGGCTTTGAATATGGTTATGCCATGGCAAGCCCCAGAAGCCTTGTGATATGGGAAGCTCAGTTTGGTGACTTTGTGAATGGAGCTCAAATTATCATTGATCAGTTCATTACCAGTGCAGAAGAAAAATGGAAGGTAATGAACGGGTTGGTCATGCTCCTGCCACATGGTTTTGAAGGACAAGGACCAGAACATTCCAGTGCGCGAATGGAAAGATTCCTGGATAGTTGCGCTGAAAACAACATTCAGATAGCCAGCTGTACAACACCTGCCAATTTCTTCCATCTGTTGAGAAGACAAGTGAAAAGAAACTTCAGAAAACCCCTTGTGGTATTTACTCCCAAAAGCCTGTTGCGCCATCCTCAGTGTACCTCTACCCTGGAAGAAATGGCAAACGGCAATTTTTTAAGTTTAATAGATGATGCGCAGGCCAATCCGGAAAATGTGAACAGGGTGGTATTTTGCACAGGCAAAATTTATTATGAATTAATTGAGCATCGCAAACAGAACAACTACCACACTACGGCCATTGTCAGGCTGGAACAGTTATATCCTTTCCCGGAGCAGGAAGTCAGGAAGATTGAACGGAAGTACAGCAATGCAACCCGATGGCTTTGGGTGCAGGAGGAACCGAAAAATATGGGAGCCTGGTATTTTATCAAAGAATACATGCATTTTCTTAATCCCGGTGTAATTGCCAGGCCCGCCAGCGGAAGCCCCGCCAGCGGATCCAGTAAATTTCATGCCATTCAGCAGGCAAAAATTGTGGAAAAAGCCTTTGAGGACTGCAACTGTGAGAATGTATGCAGGGAGTGTAAGCAGTTGTGCATCAGTCATCTTAATCAGTTTAATGTGGTGTGAGAGGAGGAATAGACTGATCATAAAAGAATACTGGATATCAAAAAGGATAAATCAACCATAAGCTTTTACAGACAACCAATTATCAAAAACAAATACCCAAAAGAACAATGATAGATATTAGAGTGCCCGAGGCAGGGGAGTCCATTACACAGGTTGAGCTGGCTCGTTGGCTGGCAGAAGACGGAGAGTACGTGGAAAAGGACCAGGAAATTGCCGAAATTGACTCCGATAAAGCGACCCTGACAATTAATGCCGATGAGGGTGGAATTTTGAAAATAATAATTGAAGAGGGTAGTAGTATTGAGCCGGGCAAGGTAATCGGACAGATTGATACTTCTGCAAAACCTGTTGCAAAAAAAAGCAATGAAGGTAGTAAAGAGCAAGTAGAAGAGAAAAAGGAACCGGAAAAGGAGGGCTCAAGCAAAGAAAGTGCATCACCAAAAGACAAACCTGACACGCAGGAATCTTTACCAGGGAAGGAGACAAAAACCATAGAAAGTGACTTCACTTTTAGTCCGCAGGCCAGCAAGATGCTTGATGATATAAATATGAGTATTGAGGATATCACCAAAAACCCCGATAACAAGCGCATCACACGAAAAGACATCCTTGTTGCCATAGCCTCAGCAGCAAAATCAGCTGAAAAAGCGCCACAAAAAGAAACCAACCCTGCACAGGCAGGTTGGGGTGGAAGCCGTGAGGCGAAGAAGGTTAAGATGACCACTTTAAGACGTAAGGTTGCCGAACGCCTGGTAGCTGT
>SLIL01000416.1 GCA_007135645.1 Bacteroidales bacterium | reverse complement strand
GTTTTAAAGGATATTCCTGAAGGTTGATAATCGGGAAATATTCCCTTAAAACAACTTAGTATTCTGGCTCTGCCCCGGTTCTGCCGAAAAAGGCAGCACGTTCAAGCTTAAACTCTTCAAGCCTGACAGTCATCAGGCTATCTGCTTTGTTTAAATATTCATGCAGCTTTTTTTCCTTGCTGCGGGTGTATTCTACCCGGGGAAGCATGGCTATGGTTGTTATGCGCGGCAACAAAGAATCGGTCAACAATTGAATACCCTCCCACAACGCATTCACCGAATGAAAGTAGCTGGTATCCATGGGCGCTGGGGTCAGGCCCCAGGTATCCTCTGCAAATTTTTCTTCAATCACTCGCATGGAGTCCAGTGCTGCCAGTGCCTCCAGGCTATCCATCCGGGAAACAGACATAGCCCAGTGCTCTTCCTGCTCAAGAAAAAGATTGAGGTAGCTTGCATTGATGGCATCCAGCTGGTGCGTTTTCTCAGAAGAATCGGCACAGGAAACAAGCAGGCAACCTGCAACTGCAATGATCAGTGAAACCGCTAAATAAGATTTTATTCTTTTGCTACAGATCATATCGTCCTGACAATTAAACCAGCTTCTCCCTTTCAGCCAGAAGCAGAATACTCCATGCATCGGTTACTTTTTTGTTCTTAAGCAAATAAAGGACTTCCTTATGCAGCATTGGCAAAGGGTCACGTTCTTCCTGCATTTTATGAAGAAATTCCCCAACCTTATCATTTTTGCTCAACTGATCAATTTCTGATTCTGAAGGCAGCTGGGTTACTCCTGCCAGCATGGCCAGGTAATGGCCGGTGAGGATGCTGCTGGTAAGAAGATGCTCAGGAAGATTATCAAAACCGATGGCAATGTCCGCCGGGGGTTGCTTTATAGCGAAAACACTGTTTGCATTGGCATGACAGTAGTTGAAATTACCCAGCCGGCCTACCATATCAATTTTCAGGGGATCAATGGTGTCTTCGGGGCTGAAAATATCCTCGTGCATATGAACAAGCAAAGCCTCGGCAATGATCAGGTTTGCTGCTCCGGGCTTATCGCTCAGGCTTTTTATTTCACGCACCTTGCACTCAAACTGCACCGGAGACTCTTTCACCCGAAAGGGTTTTACCACTTCTGAAGGGATTGGAGTAAATCCTCCTTTCTTAAATTCGTTGATTCCGGTATCGTACTCCACACCACAAATGGCCATCTGGCGTGCCATGGGATAATTAACCAGGTTGATCACCACTTCACCCGTGGCTGCTGCATTGCTAAGCGTATCCTTGTTGCTGCCGTCGCGACGGGTATTTACCGAGAAGATCAATATGGGAGGCGTACTGCTGAATACATTGAAAAAGCTGTATGGAGCCAGGTTGGGCCTGCCTTGTTGATCGAGGGTGCTGGCAAAACAAATGGGCCTGGGGTTTACAGTACCCAGGATGTAATGATGCCTTTGCCGGGGAGTAAGATCTTCGGGTTTAAATTTGCGCATAGTTTCCATTAATCAGAGTAACTGTTTAAAGGTGCTGTTGGTTTGATCAGATTTATAAAAAAACCGGATGTTATGATGTTATGGTAACGCTATGATTCTGTAAGATGATTGTGAGCCAAAGGATACTCCATATAGCGGGAAGTAAGCAGAGCCAATTGTTTCCCTTTAATTTTTTCCAGCAGGTAAAAAGAGAGATCAATACCTGCAGCCACACCTGCCGAGGTTAATAGTTTTCCGTTGTCGGTAAAACGATTATTGGGTCTTACAAATGCTTTTGGTGCCAGCTTCTGCACATCATCAAACACGCTATGGTGCGTAGTAAACTTCTTCCCGTCGAGCAAACCCAGCACCGCCGGTATCCGTGCACCCGAACAAACCGAAAAGGTATAGCTGCTTTTCTCATACAGCTTTTTCAGGATCTCCAGCACCCCGGGATTGGCTATCACTGCTTTGGTCCCCTCCCCACCCGGGATCACGAGAATATCAGGATCGGGCACATCATTCATCCCAAAACGGGGATTTACACTCAAGCCGTTTACGGTAATTACAGGATTTTTATCTTCCGCAAAAGTGTAAACATTAAAATGATCCTCTCCTGATGCAATGTTGGCTGCCGTAAACACCTCAAGTGGCCCGCAGAAATCAAGGGTTTCTATCTCTGGAAATATAAATACAGCTACATTAAGCATAACCAATTTTTTTACCTTAATAAATAGGCCAGGGTGATCCCCAGATAATTCCCGATGGCATAGCCTATGATCCCCACGGTAAGTCCGGAAACGATTACATCCTTGTTTTTGAGTGCCGCCGCAACCACGGGAACAAAAGGTGGCGAACAAATAAAAGCCGTGGAAGTGATCATCATGGTATCCGAATCAAGCTTAAATATCTTTGAAAGGATGGTTTGCACCGCCAGCGAACCAAATACTACCAGTGACACATAGATCAGGATAACCATGCTCACATCGGCCAGCTGCGCCAGGTTGGCCATGGAAGCCACCACCAGACTGAATACCAGGATAAAGTACATTCCCAGCTCAAAGGTTTTTTCCATTCTATTAACCGCCGGGATCAACGAGGCCAGTATACCCAGGGTGGTAATGGTGAGGATCACAACAGCCATCTGGGCATTTTCGGGCAACACCAGTGTAAGGCTGCCCCCCAGGGCAAAGATCAGTGCCGCGAGCAATATAGCTTTACCAACAGATATAAGGGATGATCTTTTAAAAAAGCCCGACCAGGACTCCACCCCATCACTTTTTTCAAGCACCCTCCCGTTGATCTCTGTGTATTTGAAATCGCGAAGAAACAATAAAAAGAATCTTTTCCCGACGCTGAGCATAAACATCAGATAGAACACGCCAATCACCAGATCGTAGGTATGGGTTGCCAGGTAGAGCGACTCATCCACATTAAGGGCAACTTTTATGGACGCCATATTGGGCGTTCCACCGGTATAAACTCCCACAAGCAAACCCGATATCTGCCAAAGATCATCAGGCCGGTATTCGCGAAGTAAAAAATACCCGGGAATAACGGTAAGAAAAACGCCAATAAGCGCGAAAACCATTGACAGCATTGTCTTATCGGCAATGGAGAACCATTTGCGGATATTCACCGAAAACAATAACAGGGGAATAGCCAGGGGGATAGTCACGGTTAGCAACATCCCCTGCAGGGCTGAAGCATTTTCGGGAAGCAACCCTGAGTTGCCCAGGATCAGGCCCAGGGCATAGGCGATAACCACAGCACCTATCTTACTGAAAAAACTGTACCTGTGACACAAATAAATGATCAATGCCGGCGTGGCCAGGAAAAAGATCAACCAGAAAATTGTTATCATGCAGTCTTTTTTTGAATACAGGGCAAAATTATAAAAATAGTTTTTGGTTCGTATTTAATTATTTTTTGCAACCCTGAATAATTTTATAATTTTGACCCCACTGTCCAATTAAAACATAACAGGAGTAAACAATCACAAATAAAAAAGCATTAACTATGAAAAAGTTTACCATTCAAACCCTGGCCATACTGATTGCCACCCTGGCATTTTGTAGTTGCCAGACCCCAAAAGACCCATTCACGGAGGATATGAAAAACAGAATTGCAAATTTTGAAGAGGTTACCCTCACTACTGATCTGAGCTGGCTCAGTGAAAACGAACGGGAGATCATCCGCATCCTGATGAAGGCTGCAGATATCATGGATGATATTTTCTGGACCCAGTCTTATGGCGAAAAGGATCATTTGCTGAATAACCTGGACAACAGGTATGCACGCGAATATGCCAAAATCCATTACGGCCCGTGGGATCGCCTGGATGCCAACCGCGCTTTTGTACCCGGATACGATGACAAACCCCTGGGTGCCAACTTTTACCCCGCCGATATGACGCGCGAGGAGTTTGAAGCATGGGACGAGCCCACCAAAACCAGTCTTTACACCCTGATTCGCCGAGACAGGGATGGCAACCTGATAGCCATACCTTACTCTGAGGCTTACCGCGGGCAGCATGAAGAGGCAGCCGCCCTGATGCGCGAAGCTGCTCAGCTTGCCGAAGATGAAGGGCTGAGAAACTACCTCATCTCTCGTGCTGAGGCCCTGCTCACCGATGACTACCAGCCCAGTGACTTCGCCTGGATGGCCATGAAAGAGTCAAACATTGATTTTATTGTGGGACCCATAGAAAACTATGAAGATCGCCTCTTCGGATACAAGGCGGCCCATGAAGCCTTTATCCTGGTAAAGGACCTGGAATGGAGTGCACAACTGGAAAAATTCAATGCCATGCTGCCTGATCTGCAGCAGATGCTCCCTGTGGCAGCTGAATACAAGGCTGAAGAGCCTGGCATCGATGCCGATATGAATGTGTATTACGCAATATATTATGCCGGCGATTGCAATGCAGGCACCAAGACCATTGCCATCAACCTGCCCAACGATCCTCACATTCACCTTACAGTAGGAAGCCGCAAACTGCAGCTTAAAAATTCCATGAAGGCCAAGTTCGACAAAATCCTTGTACCTATTGCCGATATGCTAATCGATGAAAGCCAGCGCGGGCACATTACCTTCGATGCCTTTTTTGAAAATGTAACCTTCCACGAGGTGGCCCATGGAATGGGAATAAAAAATACCATCAACGGACGTGGCCCCGTGCGGGAAGCACTGCGCGAGTATTATTCTGCCATAGAAGAAGCCAAAGCCGATATCATGGGGCTATACCTTGTAACTCAGCTTTATGAAATGGGTGAGATCAGCAGCGGCGAGGTGATGGACAACTATGTGACATTTTTTGCCGGTATCTTCCGCTCCAGTCGATTCGGGGCATCCAGCGCACACGGCATGGCAAACATGCTCAATATGAAATACTTTGCCGATCGGGGAGCATTTATTTACCAGGCCGATGGAACCTATAAAGTTAACTTCGATGAAATGAAAGATGCGGTGGAATCCCTGCTGGCCAGGATACTTATAATCCAGGGTGATGGAGACTATGATGCAGCAAAAAAGTGGGTGGATACCGACGGAGTAATGACCGATCAGTTGCGCTCAGACCTCGACCGGGTAAATGCCACCGACATCCCCATCGATATCGTTTTCAGGCAGGGTAAAGATGTTCTGGGGCTGTAGGTACTGAATAAACAACTAAAAATTCTGATCCGGGAGTGTGATAAACCTGCTCCCGGATTTTTTGTTAAAGAATCCTTAAATTCGTCTTAAATTGGTTACTTTTGGAGGGAAAACGAAAGCCATAATACATTCAGGTGCACTTCTAAATATCAAATTCATGACAACTCCGTTCCTACGCCGCATCCTGTTAGCAAGTATTATTCTGTCCTTTTGCGTGCAGGGGGCATCTGCCCAAACCCTTGATCAGATCCGAAACTCCGGACTTTACTATTATGGCATTGGAGAAGGCCCAAACCTGTTTACAGCCCGTAACCAGGCCAGGGCAAGTTTATCGGAAAGTATCAGTGTAAGGATCAAAAGTGAGTTTGAGCATGTAACACAGGAAACCAACGACGATATTGACTCTTACACCACCGGGGTAGTGAGCAGCTACTCAACAGCAGTTCTGGGGCGGCAGGAAGAAAGGGTACTCAGGGAAGAACCCGGCCATGTGGAGGTACTGGTGTTTATTACCAGGAAAAGTATGGAAGAACTTTTCAGGCAGCGGGAGCAGCTGATCCGCGATTTTATCAGGCAGGCTTCAAGAGCAGCTGAAGACAGACGCATTGCCGATGCATTGCGTTATTATTACTGGGCACTGGTGCTCACCAGGAGCCACCCCGACAACCACAAGTTAAGGCATGTATTTGAGGGTTCGGAAGATGAGCCCATGATGATGGGGCTTTACGATCGGATCAACAGGATATTCTCGTTTATCAGGATGGATATACGAACTATTACCGAAGCAGAAACCCCTTTTCGCAGGAATATCCACCTGAACATTACTTACCGCGATCAACCGGTCCAAGACCTCGATTATTCCTACTGGGTTGGCGATGGCTATTCGGCCATGGTCACTGCCCGCGATGGCATGGGCATTGCCCTGCTGGAAGGCGAATTTGCCAGAGGAGCTGATAATCTCCGGCTGCGGATAGAATACCAGTATGATAATAAGGCGCACCTGGAGCCAGAGGTAAAAGCCATGATGGAAAGTGTAGTAGTACCCTATTTTGCGAGGGCCGAGAAAAGGATTGCCCTTTCTGATGCCAGCCTCTCCCCTGTTAAACCAGCTGCAGAGGTTGCACTCAACGTAATTGCTCCCGAAGATGCTGTGGAAATAATTGATACGCGAGCCATGGCCTATCATACCTATCAGCAAACGATCAACCAGGTTGTAAATGCCATAAGGACGGGCAATCATCAGGCTGTAAAAAAGCATTTTACCCCGGAAGGATTTGAAATGTACCAGAAACTGATTGCCAGTGGCAGGGCAATGATTCTGGATCACCACCTTGACACCCTTCGCATGATGCGTGTTGGCAATGAGACCATGGTGCGTTCAGTACCCATGCTGTTCTCCTACCACCACAACCGTCACAGGTTTATCGAAAATGTGGTATTTGATTTCAATGAAGAACATAAAATATCCAGTCTTTCTTTTTCCCTGGGCGAAGTGGCCATCAACGATATCCTGCGCCGCCCTGAAACCTTTGGATCTGATGAAGAGAAATACCTGCTCATCCGGTTTATGGAGAATTACAAAACCGCTTTTGCGTTAAAACGCATCGACTACCTGGAAGCCATATTTGACGAAAATGCCCTCATCATAGTTGGCAATGTGGTAAAAAGGGCATCTGAACCCCTTGAGAATGTTGCAGGAATGTACGGAAGCCTCACCAGTGAAGAAGTGGAATACATCAGGCTTTCCAAGTCAGAATACATGGAGAGGCTGAGAAGAAACTTCAGCCGCAACGAGTTTATCAATATTCATTTTGAAGACAATCAGGTGCGCAAAACACAACGCGACGACAAGATCTACGGAATCCAAATTGCTCAGCATTACCATTCATCTACCTATGCCGACAAAGGGTATCTTTTTCTGATGATTGACCTGAACGACAGCCTCAACCCCAGAATCTATGTACGCACCTGGCAGCCTGAGAAGAACCCCGATGGAAGTATTTATGGATTGGAAGATTTCAGGTTTTAGTTTAAGCGTTTTCCAACCATAGCATTCCATAAATAAAATAACTATCTTTGCTTAGAATTCATTATTAATAACAACAAAAAACCAAACAAGTATGAAAAAGATTTTTGGAGTTTTATTTTTAGCAGGATCATTTTTACTGGCCTCATGTGGTGGTGGATCGCAACAGGCTGCCGAAGAAGTTTACGATCAGACTGAAGCACAAGACCAGGAGCAGGAGGCTGTTGTTACAGATCCTGAAGTGCCAGCACCAGAAACAAAAGAAGAACCTGCTGAACCGCGGCTTGAGGCCCTTCATCCGCAGGATGAGGAAAAAGAAGACAAGCCTGCTCTGCAAGCCCGTGATCAGCATGAAAAGGATAAAGAAGACAAACCTACTCTGCAATCCCGTGAGCCGTAAGATTAAGGTAAAGGCTTGGAGTAATAAGACAGGCTTAATTACCTGAATTTGTATCTGACAAAGCTTTATTATTCCTGAACAATTAAAAAAGGCTGTCATTCAACATGATAGCCTTTTTCATTTCTCACCCTGTTTAATTGCTTCAAGACAACTCTCGAACTTTTCCCTGGTAAAAGGTTTAGCAATAAACCCATCAAACCCAATTTCCTTCATCTTCATTTCAGAATCAACATAGTGGGCTGTAATGGCTATTATGGGCACACTCTTTTTAGGCTCCTTTAGATGCTTTCTGATGTAGCGGGTTGTTTCAATGCCATTTCTCACAGGCATTTCTATATCCATGAGCAACAAATCATAATTACTCTTTTTAAACTTTTCTATGGCCTCTGATCCATTGGAGGCTTCCTCTGTTTTATGACCCATTGACTGCAAAACAAGCTTTATCTGCAGTCGGTTGGTATAAAAGTCATCGGTTATTAATATGGTCATCAACTAATGTATTAGGCGTTAAAAATACATTTTTTTGCCATTCATCTTGGTTTTGACCCAAAAATTCCGTGAAACTCTTAAAAAAAAGGCAAAAAATTGCCGTATTTATACTGTTTTAAAAGCACCTGCCTCTATCTAATTTTACACTGTGCTAGAATTTCATATTCTGACACCCCTATAAAAAGAAGTATTCACAGCTAACAATACAGTATTATGAAAACCTTCAAAGATTATTACCAGATGAGAGTAAGGCAGGTCAGGCCTTTTATATTCAGCCTGAAGCTTATTAAAACTAAACACAGCAAAGAAAAGGTGGTTTTTGAAACCATTTCATCACGAATTCCTTCCACCCGCGAACTCATAGGTTATTACCAGCAGACTTCGGCAAACAAATTCATCAACAATTAGGATAGTTGCAGTTATTACGCCATTGACCTTTTTAGCCGACAGGATTACGTAAATAAATTTTCACCAATATGAAACTAAAACAGCAATCAGACAAAAAAGCCAATCTGGATGTTTTGGGAGAGGTACTCAAGACTTTTTTCCTGATTGATAAAAAGATTCTGGATCTGCACAAGTGCTCTTCCGATGATTTTCTTTCACTCAACCGTATCATGAAGCAAAATCATCAAAAAGCAACTTATGTTAAAGAAAATGTTGTCCTGGCATTTGAGAAAATAGGCCCCGAAGGAAATCTGAAAAACTTTGAACACTTAAAACAAGGACTGAAAGCACTTCAGGAAGAGTTTTTTTCTTTTGAGAACGAAATCAATTCAAAACTAACCACCCTGGAAAGAATTCAGGCCAACTTCAGCCTGATGTTTGTCCCCATCAATAATTTCAGACAAAATCTTGCTTCCCTGAAGTTGCTTTTATCCAACATAAAACTTACCAATAATCTGTATGACCGAAGCCTCAAGAATTTCTCCGACAACGAGGCTATGCGCATAGAGAGCGTCATCAATAAAGTAAAGGAAAGCTGCCCGATTTTTGAAGAGAACATTTACGTTATTCAGAAACACCTGAAAACCCTATACCAGGACCTTCTTACCATAAAAGATCTCATTATTGGCGAGCTGGAGGAAAAACTGGAGGCCCTGAGGGCAGATTTTGAAGTAATAGAAAAACATCATGAGCAGACTGCATCCCTGAGAAATACTGCCGATAAAATTGCTCAAAACTTCAACAGCAGCGTAGGCAGTATTATCACCAATCTTCAATACCACGATATCATCAGGCAGAAGATGGATCATATTCAGCAGACGCACAAATTAATTATCAAGGAAATTAACCAAAACAGTCAGCAAAAGGATAATAACCAGAAAAATCCGGCCAACCCCTTTTTCCTTCAGATCCCTCAGATCATTGAAATACAGACTGCACAGCTGCTTCATGCCAACAAAGATTATCAGGGCGCCATAGATCATATCAGTAAAAAGATGATCGAAATTGGCCAGGACATCAATGCCATTGCCCGCTTGTTCAGGTCCCTGATCCATTTTGAGTTTAAAGGAAAAACTGTTTCAAGAGAGCATATCGACGGGTTGTTCCAGAAACTTGTATCTGATAAAAAGGAGTGCATCGGCAAATTTAAGGCCATGACCGAAGATGTAAACCTCATACAGCGCATCATCAACAATCTCTTTGATAAGTTCAATGACCTTGAGATGATAGAGAATTCCATTGAACAGAGCATCGTTGACAAGATCAGTTTTCGCAACCTGCTGGTAAGCGAAGAAACTGAAACCGCTTCCCAGGCACAGCAAATCCTGAAACTATACGCAGACAATCACTTCGAGAAAAATAAAATCAGAACCTTGTTTGATAATTCAGCCAGCCTGCTCAAAGAACTGGTAAAGTCAAATACTGAATACCTGCACGAACAGAAAGGGATGGAAAAGATCAACCAGAATCTCGGGTTGGTTTCGGACACCTTTAACTCCATCAATGAGAATCTTGAGTTTATTGAAGATATGCAGCTGGAGATAATGGAGAAAAGCATTCAAATTGAAGAAGCCGGTAAAGAGGTGGTAGTCAATGTAAAATACTATGATTTTTTTGAGAAAACCATTGATCAGCTCATCGAAAAGTTTGATCATATCAACACACTTTTAAAAGACAAACAGCCGGTTTATCATGATTCTTCAGAACAAAAAAGAGGCCTGGAACAAATCGAGAAATACTATACCATGAAATCGGAAAGGATCATACACAACAGTAAACTGGTCAATCCGGGTAATATTGATGAATTAAAAAAATACCTGGAGGATATGGAAACCACCGATAATGAAAGAGACGGTAATGACGTGGAGTTCTTCTGAAAGCAATGTTAAGAAAATAAGCAACAAACACTTACAGTAGTTGAAATAACATAAAGATCCAAAAGATGCAAACATACGATTTCAATACCGATCTGTCAGAAAGCGCAAAAGGAAAAAACATGCGTCTCATATTTTCCGGATATCTGACATTGCAAAATGCAGGCAAGATTAAAAGCAATCTTTTAAATCAAAAGGGTGACTTTTCGCAGGTTGAGCTTGTAGCACAGGATGTAAAAGGAATTGATGTTTCCTTTTTGCAATTGGTGGAGGCATTCAGAAAAGCAAAAGAACAGGAAGGGAAACAGGTTAAGATCCTTATGGACCTCCCTTATGACCTTAAGACATTAATGGCCAATGCAGGGATCAGCTACCCTGTTAAGTAGTCAAATAGTTTACAAGAACTTATAAAAAACCTATATCCATGGAAAAAACCATACTCATTGTAGATGATTCTGAAAGCATAAGGGAAGTAGTGATTTTTACCCTCGAAAATGCAGGATACAAGGTGTTATCGGCTGTTGATGGTCAGGATGCTCTTAAACACCTCAACGGCAACCATTTTGACCTTATTCTTACTGACCTGCACATGCCCAACCTGGATGGCATAGGGCTGATAAAAGAAGTAAGAAAAATGGAAGCATACAAATATGTTCCCATCCTTTACCTTACTACCGAATCTCAACAAAGCATAAAAATGGAAGCAAAACAGGCTGGTGCAACCGGATGGATTGTAAAACCCTTTATGCCTGAGAAGCTTATTGCTGCCATTGGCAAGATAATCAAGTAAGCACCTATTGAACAAAAATACATACAAAGTATCATGGAAAAAACGATCGTAATAGTAGATGATTCTGAAAGCATCAGAGAAGTGGTTGGATTTACCCTTTCAAATGCCGGGCACAAAGTGCTTTCAGCTGTTGATGGTAAGGATGCTCTCAAATTCTTTAACGGCGACAAGGTTGATCTTGTGGTTACCGACCTGCATATGCCCGAAATGGACGGCATTACACTGATCAGAGAGATTCGCAACAGAGAGCATTACAAGTTTACCCCCATCTTGTTTCTGACTACCGAATCGCAACAGGCCAAAAAAATGGAAGCCAAGCAAGCTGGTGCTACCGGATGGATTGTAAAGCCTTTTGTACCCGAAAAATTACTTGCCGCAATCAGTAAAGTTGTCAGATAATGGAACAGTTTAAGAAGAAGTTTCTCGAAGAAGCCAGCGACCTCATCAACAGCCTTGAAGATGTACTGCTAAAGCTGGAAGACAACCCCAATGACAAAAAGATCATTGAAGAGGTATTTCGCATTATGCACTCACTCAAAGGTGGAAGCAGCATGTTTGGGTTTGAAAAAATGGACGCTTTTACACATGAACTGGAAACAATCTATGATCTTATCCGCAACGACTCTCTTTCAGTAAACCGCGAGATACTCGATATCACCCTGGCCTCCCTTGATCATCTTAAAATTTTGCTTGAGAATGGTGAAGAGATCAACGAAACACAATTAAACAACCATAATCTCTTATTGACAAGAATCAATAAAGTCATCAACAAAGATAATGTTGAACCCACCGCTGATACAAGCCAACCCTCCACCACGAAAACCACCAGTGAAGCAAAAGACAAATCCAAGGTGTACGAAAAGGTACCTACCTGGTTTATCGTTGTAAAACCCGAAGAAGAGATCTTCAGCAATGGTACCAACCCCTTGTTGCTGATCGATGAGCTGCATACCCTGGGGCATTGCAAAGCATTTGTCAAAACAACCGGCCTGCCCTCTTTTGATCAGCTCAACCCCGAGAACTCTTACTTTTTCTGGGAAGTATTTCTTGCCACCGACAGGTCTGTTGAGGAAATTAAAGACGTTTTTATTTTTGTTGAAGATGCTTGCCATGTATCGATAAACAAAGTTGCCGATGATAACCTGCTGGCCAAAACGACTTTTATCCAGGAACTGGACAAACTTATTCAGCCAGGGAAAGAAACAGGCCAGATTGAACTGGAAGCATTTATAGCACAGGTATTGTACAGTGAATCTTCCCTGAAGGATGACAGCCTTGCTTTCAAAGCCGATGAAGCGGCTCCCATGAAAAGACTCAGCATCAACAACATCCGGGTTTCGTCCGATAAACTTGACGACCTGATGAACCTGGTCAGTGAGCTGGTGACCATACAGGCAAGTCTTTCGCTTTACGCCGAAAATCAGGACAATCCTGAACTGTCAGCCATTGCAGAAAGCATCGAAAAGATCTCGCGCCAGTTGCGTGATAACACCTTTGATATTTGCCTGATCCCCATAGAAACCATCATGATCCGGTTTAAAAGGCTGGTAAGAGATCTGTCAAACGAACTGGATAAGGAGATCCAGTTTACTACCGAAGGCACCGAGACAGAGCTGGACAAAAGCATTATCGACGGGCTAACCGAGCCCCTGATGCATATTTTCAGAAATGCTATCGACCACGGTATTGAACCGGCCGACGAAAGACTTGCCAAGGGCAAACCCCGCCGGGGCAAGATCGCATTTAAGGCCTATTACTCAGGCACCAATGTTTACATACAGGTAAAAGACGACGGCCGCGGGATCGATGTGGAAAAGATCCGCAAGAAAGCCATTACAAGAGGATTCATTTCTGCCGAAGCAAACCTTACTTACAAAGAACTGCTGAACCTGGTTTTTCTCCCCGGTTTTTCAACAGCAGCCAGAGTATCTGAAGTATCAGGACGTGGTGTTGGACTGGATGTGGTGGTAAAAAAGATCAATGATATCAGGGGCGATGTGGAAATTGAATCACAGCTGGGCATCGGAACTACCTTTACCATTAAGTTGCCACTCACACTCTCTATTATTGACGGACTGCTCGTAAAAATTGACAAAACATTCTTTGTGCTTCCCCTTTCATCGGTAGACAAGTGTTTTGAAGTGAATAACGACACCCTTCAAAAGGTATTCAACAATAAGATCACACTGGATGGCAAACAAGTACCCCTGGTAAACCTTCGCGAAGAGTTTGATATTCGTGCAAACACTCCAAAACTTCAGCAGGTGATACAGGTAATTCATGATGACTTTAAAGTAGGCCTCACTGTTGACACCGTATTGGGCGAATACCAGGCTGTATTAAAACCCCTGGGTAAAATGTACAAAGATCTTGAAATCATTTCAGGAGCCACTATCCTGGGAGACGGAACCATTGCACTGGTGCTCGATCCGGGCAGGATTATCAACACTTTTGACCGTGAAACCCTCACCAAAAGAGAAGATTATTATCTGAAAATGGGCATGAGCGTTTAAAAGCAATCTATTGCTCCAATACGAATAACCTGATCAATACTAAAAAACCGGATTTAAGATGGCAATATACCCTCAGATACTAAAACCACTTGCAACATGCACCAGGAAAAAGTTTCAGGGCTTTATAGCTGTGGTCCTGTTGCTGTTTGCAGCTTTGCAAACTGCCGCTGGTGAACCCGAAAGGTTTGCCGCAGACAGACCCGGTTTTGCATTTGGCACCCATACGGTTCAACCGGGTACCCTGTATTTTGAATCCGGTTATCAGTATTCATTCAACACCGGCAGGGTGTTTTTTAATTATTCAAATTTTCCGGTTCTTACCCTCAGAACTGGTTTAACAAACCGGTCAGAGCTTTTTATTTCATGGGATGGCTGGACATTGCATCATAAAAGCCACCTGTCAAATTCAACCGGGAATGAGATCGAACTGCCACTGCTGGGAGCAAAATACAGCCTGGTGCAGGCCGATGACTATACGCTTACACTGCTGGCAATTGCTGAGCCCGAAGAATCAGACAATACTCTTCGCATTAACCCAGCCATGGGCCTGTTGT
>SLIL01000269.1 GCA_007135645.1 Bacteroidales bacterium | reverse complement strand
TTGAATAATTAATTTCGTATTAAATCAAAAGCCAAAGTATTTTTTGGCATTGTTATAACAGATGTCCTGCACCATTTTGCCAACCAGCTCCATATCATAGGGTATTTCGCCATTGGTAATGTCAGCACCCAGCAGGTTGCACAGGATCCTTCGGAAGTAATCGTGCCTGGGGTAAGAGAGGAAGCTTCGCGAATCGGTGAGCATTCCCACGAACTGGCTTAGCAAGCCCATGTTTGACAGGGTGTTGAGCTGTTTTTCCATGCCATCTTTCTGATCCAGGAACCACCATCCACTGCCAAACTGCATTTTGCCGGGTACGCTGCCATCGTTGAAATTTCCCAGCATGGTGGCAATGAGTTCATTGTCGCGCGGGTTAAGGTTGTAAAGAATGGTTTTGGCCAGTCGTTTGCCCATATCCAGCTTATCAAAAAACCGGGATAATGGCTTGCCCATTTCATAATCGCCGATGGAGTCAAACCCTTTGTCGGTCCCCACAGCATTAAGCATGCGCGTGGAATTATTTCTCAATGCCCCAAGATGAAATTGCTGCACCCATCCTTTTTCATGGTCCATGATGGCAAAATGAATGAGCATGGCCGATTTAAATTTGCTTTTTTCTGAAGGGTTTAGCTCTTTCTTGCTGCGTATTTTGGAGAAAATGGCTTTGATCTCATGGTCTGTAAAATCTTCAGCATACATGGTTTCAAGCCCATGATCTGAAAGCCGGCATCCATGCTTATGAAAATAATCATGGCGTTTGCGCAGTGCTGCAATAAGGTCATCAAAGCGGGTAATGGACGTTTTGGATGCTTTTTCCAGCTTTTCCAGATAAGCGTTGTAGGTTTCGGTATTATCCACCAGCATAGCTTTATCGGGCCGCCAGGTGGGCAGCACTTTAATTTCAAATCCGTCTTTTTTGGCTTTGATATGGTGTTCAAGCTTATCCACAGGGTCGTCAGTGGTGCATACCAGCTCTACATTCATTTTGCGCATAATGTTGCGGGCACTGAATTCAGAAGTAGTAAGCATGGCATTAGCCTGGTCATAAATCTCCCTGGCCGAGTCGGGGTTGAGCAATTTGTTGATGCCAAATGGCCGGCGCAGCTCCATGTGGGTCCAGTGGTAGAGGGGGTTACGCAGGGTCAGCGGCACGGTCTGTGCCCATTTTTCAAACTTTTCATAGTCAGGGGCATTGCCAGTGCAGTATTTTTCCTCAA
The DNA here is from genome assembly GCA_007135645.1 of Bacteroidales bacterium. Taxonomy (GTDB): domain Bacteria; phylum Bacteroidota; class Bacteroidia; order Bacteroidales; family UBA7960; genus SKVR01. The sequence goes on along the minus strand of SLIL01000269.1, from coordinate 2,616 downwards.
CCCCCGCTGCGCGCATGCCACGCCACTTGTAGTGGTCACCATCAAGCCATATCTTTGTTAGGTTCTCAAATATCCGGTCTTTCCCGATCTCTTCCGGTGGAAGGTGGCAATGATAATCAATAATGGGCATGTCTTTGGCATACCCGTGGTAAAGTTCTTCTGCCGCTTTGTTCTGCAACAGGAAGTTTTCATCCATAAAAGGTTTCATGGTGGGTAAAATTTATTTATAGGTCAAATAATCTTTTCAAATGCCTGCCATAAATATTTTCAGTGACTTGCTGTGCCACAAGTTCTTTATTTTGAGCCAACAAGGTAGTAAAAATATCCTTTCGTTCGGCGGCAAGTTTGTAAGCAACATGCATTAATTGTCTCATGCCCGGGTTGTAAAGGGGATGTCCTGGAATATGCCTGAGGGATGAAGCAAGGGTTTCCCCATTCCATCCCATTACCTCCTGAGGTTCTGGCAAACGGGTTTTGTCAATGTCTATAACGGTAGAGTAGGGCCCGCATAGTTCGTCAAAACGCCCCATGCTTTCTGCATAAATATCCTTTACCAATTGAAGTGCTTCTCCTCCGGCAAGTGCAAGCCCAATGGCTTCTTCCAGCCAGGTGGTGCCCGCCGTTTTTACATGAATCCCTTTGTTGTGTTTACGGATGAGCTTCCCTATTACCGGGTAGATGCTGAATTTGTCGCTGCCGCTATGCACGCTGAGTTTAAGGTCTGATGGAAGGCCAAATGCCTGTATGGCAAAATCAATAACCAGGAGGTCCTGCTCAAATTCGCGTTCGAAAAGGGCAACATCCCCCTCGTAATCCACACCTTTGTTAAACCTTCCGGTGAACTTGGGCGCAATGGTCTGCACCGGTATCCCTTCTGCTGCAATGGCACTTAGGATGAAAAACATCTCCAGTGGCGACTGGGCTTCAGTTACTTCGTCCATGCTGATCTCCGTGATAAAGTTTCCTTTTCCCTTTTTTGATTCAATATGGCGGTAAATCTTGCCCGCCTGTTGAATGGCAAAAAGAAATTTTCCCGCAATCTCTTTGATCATATCCATGGATACCGTGATTTGCTCATCCAGCCCGGGGATAAATAAGCTGCCGGCAAAAGGGGTGTTGGCGCTTGCAAATCGTTCTATATCAGTGCTTATGGCCTGGGTTCCAATGTAATCAGCAACATCAATGGTGAAAAAATTACAATGTTCCACGTAATTATCAACGGTATCCAGGTTGATATGATCTGCATCCACAAACCAGGGCTTATCCCAGCCCAGTTTTTTTACTGCTGCTTCAGCCGCTTCCCTGGTCTGGGCCGGATGCGATCCTATGGTTGAATGCTCACGGTTGGATTTGTTCCATACGGGAATTATGTCTATTCCATTGTCAGAGGCTTTTTGTATGGCCGCCAATTGCGCTTCAGCCTGCATGGCAAACCTGTCGCCTATTCCCATGGAGTATTTTCCTGCTTCCATTTTATGGTTGTGTTTTTTGATGTTGTGTGTAAAAAACAAATTTTTAAAGTGAAGTGCTAAATTAAACTATTCAGACCAATCTAAAAAATTACCCGCAAGGTATTACCGAAGTGCCAGTTTCTTTGCAACTTATTGATAATGTGGAATAAGAACTTTTTGAAGGCAAATAAAAAAATTTTCCGTGTGCGCCCACGAAATTAAAAAAAAATTTGTTCCTTTGTATGTTTTTTTGATAATAATCTTTTTTGATCTGTCATGTCAGGAAACTTTTCAAAAGTAAAAATATCCGATATTGCAAAAAGGGCAGGTGTTTCTGCGGGCACTGTTGACCGTGTTATCCACAATCGTGGTGAAGTGGCTGCAAAAACCCGTGAAAAAGTGCTGGCGATCATCAGGGAAATGGATTACCAGCCTGATATCCTGGCCAGCACCCTTGCCAGCAAGCGAAATGTGCGCCTTGCTGCCTTGCTGCCCGAAGCAGATATTAACAATCCTTTTTGGCAAAGTCCTTTCGATGGGCTTGTGGCAGCGTGGGATGAGATAAAGCATTTTGGGGTAAGCCTTAAAACCTATACGTTTACCTATCATGACGAAGCATCGTTCTGTAATCAGCTTGAAATTATTGCCCTGGATCAGCCTGCCGGACTGGCCATTGCCCCGGTATTCGGAACATCTGCTGCAAAATACCTGAACAGTAGCCCCTTTGATAAAATCCCTGTGGTTTGCCTAAATACCCTTGCCGATGGCCTGGGGCAGGTTTCTTTCGTAGGGCAGGACCCCATGAGCAGTGGCAGGGTGGCTGCAAAACTGCTGGATTTTGGGCTGGATGATCATGCTGAGATTTTTATCATCAATATCATGAGCGAGAAAGGGGGCAATACGCACATTATGAGCAGGGAGAAAGGGTTCAGGGACTATTTTTTGCAGAAAGGAAACCGGGAAGAAGAACGTATCAGGTCCATCCATGTTAACATCCCTGATAATAACCCAATGGACATAGAAGAAGCTTTTGCGAGGGGGGAAGTTATCAATCAGAAATCACTTTGTGCCAGTAAAGGGATTTTTGTTACCAATTCCAAGGTGTTCCATGTAGCAAAATTTATGGAGCAATGCAAATTTTCCAATACCAAGCTGGTGGGTTATG
>SLIL01000382.1 GCA_007135645.1 Bacteroidales bacterium | reverse complement strand
TTCGAGTGTTTGATAAGAAAGCGTCAAGAGCAAGGCGGGCGAAGACTGAAAAACAGGAGTTTACTTTTCGTAAATGACTGTTTTGAAGGCAAGCCCAACGCAGCAATTGGCGTTTTCTTGCAAACACTATATAAGCATTTGATAACTAAATCATTCACTCATGAAGAAATCCACAGCTCTTTTGCTTTTCGTAATCTTTTTTTCACTGCATGCAGATGCCGGATCCTTTAATAACTGGCGCGGCCCTGATCGTGACGGACATTATCATGAAACCAACCTTTTGAGATCCTGGCCTGCCGATGGGCCCAACATGATCTGGGCATTTGAAAACCTGGGAATTGGTTTCTCCTCCCCTGTATTTGCACATAACAAAATTTTCGTTACAGCTCTTGATGGAGAAATGGGTTACGTGTATGTTTTATCCATGAACGGACAGCTGGAAAGACGCTTTGCCTATGGCAGGGACTTTTCGTCCAGCTATCCCGGCGCACGCAGCACACCCATTATCGCGGATAATCTCTTGTATATGGTTACCGGGCACGGTGAGCTGGTTTGTATAGATATCAACAGCGAACAAAGAGTCTGGAGCAAAGGGTTGTTCACTGATTTTGATGGCGAGAATATTCGCTGGGGCTTTACCGAAAACATGATCGTGGATCAGGATGTAATTTACGTCTCGCCCGGTGGCAGAAGAAACAATGTTGTGGCACTGAACCGGCATAACGGCAATGTTATATGGTCGAGCCCGGCAAGGGGTACCCTCTCAACTTACGGCTCCCCCCTCCTTTTTGAACACGGAGGAAGAAAGATATTTGTTGGTCATATGGCAGATCATGTGGTGGCACTGGATGCTTCTGACGGGCAACTGCTCTGGTCTTATCCTTTCAGCAACAGGTTTAATATTCACCCCAATACACCCATTTATCATAACGGAGAGATCTATGTTTTCACCGGATACGGAAAGGGAGGATATAAGCTAAGGTTGAGTGAGGATGGCAGCACCGCAGTGATGGTTTGGCAAAATGAAAGACTTGACCCCAAAACCGGTGGGGCTGTTTTGCTGGATGGCTTCCTGTATGGCTCGGGCGACCGCAACCGTCGCTGGTTTGGTGTGGACTGGAATACCGGTGAGGTGGTTTATGAAACCAGGGAAATTGATGCAGGTACAGTTATAGCTGCCGACGGAATGCTTTATGCCTACACCGAAAGGGGAGAACTGGCTCTCCTGAAGCCCGAAAACGGGCAATTGAGCATTGCAGGCCAGACCCGAATCGAACTGGGTCGTGACCAGCACTGGGCCCACCTGGTCATTCACGAAGGGATCCTTTATGTGCGCAGGGGCAATGCACTTATGGCCTTTGATATTCGCAGATAAGAGCCCCATTCCCCACAGTTAACCCAATTGAAGTATGACCTCCGGCCACTTCTTTCAGAAACTATACAAAATTTTGCCTGCAGTATTGCTTTTGCTGGGGGTAGTGGCGCTGTTCTGGTGGGTCTTTTATAATCCTACACGCCATTTTGTTGCATCGGAACCCGGCAAAGACGGATTTGCTGCCACAGCAGCCATAGAGGAACGGGTTGACATAGGCGAACACTTTGAGCGTTTTGCCGGCACCCAAACCTCATTCAATGAACAGTGGCCCCGGTTCAGGGGCATACGCTCCGACAATATTTATAATTCGGATATTCCATTGATCAATTCTTTTGGTGGTCAAACACCTGAAATACTTTGGTCGGTGCAGATGGGCGAAGGACATGCCGGTGCAGCCATCTACGATGGACTGGTGTATGTTCTGGATTATGATGAAGAGCTTCGGGCCGATATGCTGCGCTGTTTTGTCCTGGATACGGGCGAAGAGTTGTGGAGAAGATGGTACAACGTGCATGTGCGGCGCAATCATGGTATGTCGCGCACCGTTCCGGCAGTAACGGAAAATTTTATCCTCACCATTGGGCCTCGTGGTCATGTTATGTGCCTGGAGCGTGAAACAGGTGACCTTATCTGGGGTATCGACCTGGTTGAGCAATACAACACGGAGATCCCATTGTGGTATACCGGGCAGTGTCCTTTGATTGTGGATGATGTAGCCATTATTGCACCGGGAGGCGATGCGCTGATGATCGGTGTGGATTGTGCTACCGGCGAAGTTTTATGGGAAACCCCCAACCCCAATGGATGGCAGATGTCTCATTCTTCCATTATGCCATTTGAGTTTGGCGGCCGTAAAATGTTCGTGTACAGCGCCTCGGGAGGAGCGGCAGGTGTAGCAGCCGATGGTCCCGATGCAGGTACTGTTCTTTGGGAAACCAGCCTGTGGAACCATCCGGTGGTGGCTGCTTCACCGGTATGTATGCCCGACGGTAAAATATTTCTCACCGCCGGCTACGGAGCAGGAAGTATGCTGTTGCAGCTTTCAGTAAATGGAGGCGATTTTGAGGTTGAGATCCTGAAAACGTTCCGTCCCGGCGAGGGAATGTCCAGCGAGCAGCAAACACCCATTCTGGTGGATGGATACATGTTTGGTGTCCTTCCCAAGGATGCCCGTACGCTGCGCAACCAGTTTGTATGTGTAAGACCTGAAGATCCAACCGATATCGTTTGGGCCAGTGGGCCAACGGCACGCTTCGGGCTGGGGCCGTTTATCCTGGCCGATGGAAAATTCTTTCTGCTCGATGATGATGCCACGCTGGTGATTATTCAAAAAAGCACATCGGGCTACGTGGAGCTGGATCGCGTGAAACTATTTGACGGCCATGATGCATGGGCTCCACTGGCCATTGTTGATGGCTATATGGTGCTCCGGGATGCCGACCAGCTCATATGCATTGATATAAGACGTAACTAAACATCCCCAAACATGAACAAAAAAATACAGATACTGCTTATTGTCGCGATCCTGGCCATTGCCGGAATTGTTTTGTACGATTCCCTTTCTACCCGCGTGGATAAAAGGCCTGACAACCCTTATCAGTTCAGTGTGGAGGAATTCAAGGCAGTTGACGAAAGCCTGCTGTCGCATCAGGAAGTGCGCAGAATAGAAGTTGAAAACCCGGTGGCTTTGACCTGGCAAAACGGGAAACTATATCTGCTTTCGGGCAATAACCTGCAGATGATCTCGCCCCAGGGACGCGAACTGCTTAACAAGCGGGTTGGGAACAATCCTAGGGCTGTTCTGGTAGATGAGGACGAACAGATCATCATCGCCTTTGAAAACTACCTTATTGCAACAGATGCTGAGGGGAATGAGCTGTTCCGTTCAGAGATTCTGGATGAGCAGAGTCTTCTTACGGCCATGGCCCTTTCGGGAGAAACCCTCTTTGTTGCCGATGCCGGAAGGCGACAGGTCTGGATGTTAAACCGGGAGCTGGAAGTGATTGACCGGTTCAGGGGAGAATCAGGAGTGTCGTCCATGCACGGATTTATTTTGCCCAGCCTGCACTTTCATATGGCTGTAAATGCCGAAAATGAGCTGTGGATCACCAATCCTGGTTTACATAGCATTCAGAATTATTCGCTCTCAGGCCGGTTGCGACGTTTCTGGGGCGAGCCTTCATTTGGCAACGAGGGCTTTAGCGGTTGTTGCAACCCTTATTTCATTGCCTTTTTGTCTGATGGCAGGTTTGTGACCAGTGAAAAGGGGATCATACGTGTAAAGATCTACAGGGAGTCCGGCGAACTGGAATCGGTGGTGGCACCGGCAGATTGGTTCCCCAATGGCGAAAAAGCGCCTGGCATAGCTGTGGATGATCAGGATAATATCTGGCTGCTGGATTTTGATAAAAAAATGTTACGGCTGTTCACACCCGTTTAGTAAAAAAAAAAAAAAAATAGTATGCA
>SLIL01000428.1 GCA_007135645.1 Bacteroidales bacterium | reverse complement strand
TGGGCATGGGACCCCATCGAAAATGCATCGCTGGTACCATGGTTGATATTGGTAGCAGCTTTGCACCTGATGCTGGTGGCAAGAAGGAAACAGGAAAATCTTTTCCCCACTTTTCTGTTTACTTTCCTGGCGTTCGTGTTCGTGATTTACAGCACCTACCTTACCCGAAGCGGGGTGCTTGCTGAAACCTCAGTACACTCCTTTGGTGACGATGGTATGGGGGGCCACCTGCTCATCTACCTTTTCACCATGCTTCTGCTTGGGGTTATCACCCTCATCAGGCATTACCGCCGCCTCCCTTCCAAAGACAATGATCAGCCCATCAGCAAGGAGTTCTGGCTTTTTATCGCTGCCATGGTAATGGTTCTTTCTTCTTTCCAGATCATTTTTACAACATCCATCCCTGTTTGGAACAGGCTCTTTGGTACCGAACTCAGTCCACCCGTAAACGTTGTGGAGCACTATAACACGTGGCAACTCCCCTTTGCTGTGCTTGCAGCGCTACTCATGGCTCTTGCCCATTTTCTCAGATGGGGAAAAAACGATGTGGGCAGATTCATCAAAACCACCGCCCTTTCTTTCTCACTCTCATTGTTTTTTACTATCGTGATCATCCTTTTTTCGGATGTACATCAGATGGCTCATATCATATTTCTATTTGCCGGGATGTTTGCCTTTTTCTCCTCAATGGATATGTTGCTGAGATTCAGAAAAAGCCTGGCCAATACCCCTGCGCTGATCAGTCACCTTGGAATTGCGTTGTTTTTCATTGCAATCCTGCTCACCTTTTCCCAGAAAGAAACCATTTCCAGAAATACCTCGGGATATAACCTGGGCGAGGCCTTCCCTGCACATGAGAATCTGCTCCTGATAAAAGATGAAATACTCCCCATGGGCAGATATTATGTTACTTATAAAGGATACCATCGTGATGGAGAGGACATTTTTTACCAGATCGACTTCCTGCGAAAAAATGAAGACGGTGAGTATTACCTGGCTTTCACTTCACGGCCTTCCATCAAACTCAACGAAACCATGGGTAATGTTTACAACCCTTATGCTAAAGTTTATCCGCTAAAGGATATTTTTACCTACATTACCTTTGCAGATGTAGAGAGCGCTACCGGACACAATCACGACCCTACCCTGCTTGAAACCTTTGAAATGACCAGGCACGACACCATCCAGGTAGACAATAACCGCATGGTGCTCAGCGCCATTGAAGCAGTTCACCCCGAAGAATCAGACAACAACAATGTCATCGTGGAAGCAACCATTGATGTGATCACCCATTTCGGGCGTGAATTTACAGCAAAGCCACGGTTTGTATTGCGCGATCGCTCAGTTCATTATCATGATGATGTGATCCGGGATCTGGATTATCGTTTCCGGTTTAAGGAGGTGAGTGAAAAACCTTTTACCATTGTTGTTGAATTGTACCAGGAGCAACCTGAGTTTATCATCATAAAAACGATCATTTTCCCCTTCATCAACCTGCTTTGGATCAGTTGTATCGTGATGCTTGTGGGTTTCTGGATGACCTACAGGAAAAGATGGAAAGAATCGAGAAAATAGTACTTGTGGGTGCCGGCAATGTGGCTACCCAGCTTGCTCAGGGATTTCATGAGCATGGACGAAAAGTAGTTCAGGTCTATAGTCGTACTGACAGCTCTGCCCGTTCTCTGGCTGAAACGCTGCAGTGCGACTATACTACAGATCTGTCGTGTATTTACCCCGGGGCCAATCTGTATCTTTTTTCAGTTGCCGACCAGGCATTGGCTGATCTTGTCAAACAGTTTCCTTTAACAAACGTTGCTGTTGCGCACACTTCAGGAAGCCTTCCGTTGAGTTTACTTACAAAACCGGGTCTCAGAGCCGGGGTGTTCTATCCTTTGCAAACCTTCTCCAAAAAAAGAAAACCTGATTTTTCCGCCATCCCCTTCTTCCTGGAGTCCAACGACCCTGATCTGCTGGCCAGTCTTCACGAACTGGCAGGAACACTAAGCAATGACGTAAGGCATATTGACTCTGCCCAGCGTGAGATCATTCATATTGCAGCCGTTTTTGCATGCAACTTCACCAACCATCTGTTCAGTATCGCCGACGAATTGCTGGAAAGCAACCATATTTCCTTCGATATTCTTCATCCCCTGATCAGGGAGACCATTGAAAAAGCCCTTGCCAGCAAACCTGCTACGGTGCAAACCGGGCCGGCTGTTCGCAACGACCGGCAAATCATAGAAAAACATATTAATGCCCTTTCAACGTTGCCCGGTTACCAAATAATTTATAATTTTATCAGCCAGAGTATCACTGAAAAGAACAAGATAAAATCCTGACATACATGACCAGCTACAAAACCCTTCTTTCCAATATTAAGACCTTTATTTTTGATGTTGACGGTGTAATGACCGATGGCATTGTTGTTCTTGCATCCAACGGAGACATGCTCCGTACCATGAACGTAAAGGATGGTTATGCACTGCAGCTTGCTGTAAAAAAAGGGTACCGCATCATTATCATTACCGGCGGGAATTCTGAAGCGGTAAGAAAACGATTCCAGGGACTGGGTATTAAGGAAGTGTACATGGCAATTGGCAACAAACTGGAGGTTTTTCACCAGATTGTAAAAGAGGATCAGCTGGAGCTGAATTCGATCCTTTATATGGGCGATGACATTCCCGACTATCAGATCATGGCTGAGGTGGGTGTTGCCGCCTGCCCTGCCGATGCTGCCGAGGAGATCAAGAAAATTTCGCACTATATTTCACCCAAACCAGGAGGAAGAGGCTGTGTGCGCGATGTACTGGAACAGGTGATGAAAGTGCAGGAACTCTGGTTTGATGATGACGGTTTTCACTGGTAAAATCCGATGATTTTTTAAACTCATTTTATGCTGGCATATTTAAGGTTGTTTCGTTGGCCAAATCTTTTGATGGTAGCTTTTATCCAGTACCTGGTGAGGTATGCTGTGATTCTGCCGTCACTTGCCATGCATGATATTGAGCCGGGTTTATCCCATTTCATGTTTTTTATCCTGGTACTTGCCACCCTGTTCATAACCGCAGCCGGATATGCCATCAATGATTATTTTGATCTGCGAACAGACCGGATCAACAAGCCCCAAAAAATTGTCCTGGGGAAACACATCTCCCGCCGCAGGGCTATTCTGATGCATTCCTTTTTAAATCTAACCGGTGTTGCCCTGGGGATATTTCTCTCTATCAGCACCGGCAACTGGTCTCTTTCGGTTATTTTTCTCATTATCCCTTTTCTGCTGTGGTTGTATTCCATCAGGTACAAAAGAAGGTTTTTTATCGGAAACTTTATTGTTGCCGTAATGGCAGCTTTTGTCATTACCATTGTGTGGATATTTGACTATAACAGCCTTCTGAGCATAACTGAACCTGGTGACCCTGGCATCCTCAACACCACATGGTACGTGCGTATCTATGCACTTTTTGCCTTTCTCACCACGCTTGGAAGAGAGATCATCAAAGACATTGAAGACATCAGAGGCGATGCCAAAACGGGATGCAAAACCATTCCCGTTATTTCAGGGGTCACCTTTACCAAAAAGGCCATTGTTATCATTCATGCGATAACCATCGCGTTTGTGGCTTACATACAGATCGTACTGCTGATGCGCGATTTTGATCTTTTGTTTGTTTATGCATTGCTGTTTGTACAGGTGCCCTTTATTTTTCTGATCCATAAGACCGTTACAGCGGTTGAAAAGTATGATTATTCGAGCCTGAGCAGGATGTCAAAATATATTATGTTCTCTGGCGTACTGACCATGATCATCCTTTATTTTTACATCAGGGAAGGGTTTACCGTGATTC
>SLIL01000003.1 GCA_007135645.1 Bacteroidales bacterium | reverse complement strand
TACGGCATGGAGATCATGGTGCATCCCGAATACCGGGGCATGAAACTGGCCACCCGGCTCTATGAAGCAAGGAAAGAGCTTGCCAGGGACCTCAACCTGCGAAGGATTGTTATTGGTGGTCGGTTGCCCGGCTACAAAAACTACCGCAACAAGCTCACCATCAACCAGTACGTTGACCGGGTAACCAGCAAAGCCATTTTTGACCCGGTGCTTACCCCGCAGCTTTCCAACGGGTTTTCCCTCAAAAAGGTGTTGCGCGAATATATTGATGAAGACAAGGAATCTTCAGGTTTTGCCACTTTTCTGGAGTGGACCAACTTTGATTTCCAACAGGACAAAAACCTCAAGTTTCTCTCTTCGCTTCCGGTGAGGATATGCCTGGTACAGTATCAGATCAGGACCATACGAAGTTTTGACGACTTTGCCGTGCAATGTGAATATTTTGTGGATGTGGCATCGGGATACAAAAGTGACTTTGTGGTTTTTCCTGAGATTTTCACAGTACAACTGCTTTCCCTTTTCCCCAAGGAAAATCCCGGAACAGCCGCACGAAAGATCGGCGAATTTACCGAGCAGTACCTGGAGCTGTTCAGCGAGCTGGCCATCAAATACAACATCAACATTGTTGCAGGATCGCACTTTACCCCCGAGGGGGATAAGTTGTATAACATTGCCTACCTGTTTAAGCGCAACGGCGAAATCGGCAAGCAATACAAGCTGCACACCACCCCCAATGAGAAAAAATGGTGGGGCATTGAGCCAGGCAAGAGCATCGAGGTATTTGATACTGATAAGGGAAAGATCGCCATACAGATCTGTTACGATATTGAATTCCCTGAAGTATCGCGTATTGCCGTAGACCGGGGAGCAAGGATCATTTTTGTCCCCTTTTCGGCCGACGACCGGCAGGCCTACCTGCGTATCAGGTATTGCGCCCAGGCACGATGCGTAGAAAACCAGGTTTTTGTCGCCATTGCCGGTGCAGTGGGCAACCTCCCCCATGTGGATAACATTGATATTCAATATGCCCAATCGGGCATTTTTACCCCTTCCGATTTCTCCTTCGCCCGCGATGCCATCGCTGCCGAAAGCACACCCAACGTGGAAACGGTGATCGTGAATGACATTGACCTTGAACTGCTCAAACGCCATCGCACCAGGGGAGCCATTACCAACTGGAACGACCGCCGCAATGATCTCTACAGGGTAATGGCCTACGATACAAGGAAAAAAAAGAAAGACAACCAAAAAGAATAATTACGTTCAACAAGGCAACCAATTTTTCAGTCTGCTCCATTCAGCCAGGCTAAAGTTTGCTGCATCCTTTCTTTATTAAAAAACAAAAGACCTTTTCCAACATTTTTTTGCATCGTTTGTTTATCAAACGACAGGCAGGATTTCCAAGGTGATTAATTTATTGAATATTGGCAAATCCCCATTGAATTTATAAAGAATTTTTTCTTAATTTAGAATGAATATACATTTAATAAAAGAAAAATAAAACAACCAATAAAATACAAATATGCAAAGACTATTGAGAAAAGAAGAGAAAGTCATCAACTGGATGGCTATACATGGCATCGTTTTGCTGAGAATCAGTATCGGGATTATTTTCTTCTGGTTTGGTTTCCAGAAGTTTTTCCCGGGCATTAGTGTGGCAGAAGACATCGCTACACAAACCATTGACGTACTCTCCTTTGGCATTGTGCAAGCCCCCTACTCCATGCCCATTCTGGCAACCTGGGAAAGCATTATCGGGCTTGGGTTTATCTTTGGGGTTTACCTGCGGTTTATTATCCCCCTGCTGTTTTTACAAATGATTGGCACGGTGTTTCCGCTGTTTGTATTTCCTGAAGAAACCTTTTATGTGGTCCCCCTGATACCCACACTTGAGGGGCAGTATATCCTTAAAAATATCGTATTCATCACCGCTGCTATGGTGATCCTCGCTTATGATCATGGAAGGATCATTGCCAAAACAGACAACAGTAAGGAATAATCAGCCGGGCCAGTTTCGCAAAAAGCTTCGGGAATAAAACCGAAACCAGGCATCTCCCCCGGTTTTTTCATGGATATAACTGGAAGCTCTGAGTGCTGGAGTTGACTGGTAAATATGCTGTGCAGCCATTTTTCCTGAGTGCTCCATCAATTCTCTGAGTTCCCGCGGATCAAAACCCTGTCGCTTCAGCAATCTGAGCAATTCAAAGGCATTGTCAGGGTAGGCATAGTCAGCGAAGTAACGCACCATATGTATAACCAGGAATGAGTTGTTGGAAGTGCGGGTAAAGTCAAACAGGCTTTGATGTACAACACCCCATTGCTCCAGCCCTTTGCGGGCATGGAATTCACCCGCCTCGGTATACGTTCGCACAAAGGGTTCAAACCCATCCTGCCCGGTCCTGAAATAGGCTCTTTGAGCTGCATGGAGCAGCCTCTGGTATTCACCGGCCAGCGGGATATAAAAAAGGGTATCCGGCATTCCGGCAGCTCCCTCTTCGCAATCCTGGGGAAGGGGGATCATGGCAGCTGCTTCATCGTATTTCTCAGTGGCTTCCATATAAAAACTCCCCCTGAAAAGCCTTTCAGCCTGGTGAAGCAGATCATGAAACTGCTGGTGTGCCAGCTGGCACTCCTTGTGGCTGATCATCTCGGTGAGGCTGATGATGCGCATATTTATGAGGGAATCTTTTCGCAGATCGTACCTTAGCACATAGGTCATAAGCTCATTCAGCTGCCCCCTTGCCTCTTCCACCTCTCCGGCCCAGGCCATGAGATGCCCCCGCGAAAGCAGATCCCGCACCTTTTGCTTTACCTGCTGCTCTGTGGTTTCGGACAAAATGATCCGGGGTTCAGCAACCACGACAGGAATGATGATCCGCTCTGCATATTGTTTTTGTGCCTGCACCCTCTCAAGCATGGTGGCTGCATCATCCCTGCAAACCAGCGAAGGATTTTTTCGGCAAAGCTCAATGGCCTCTGACAGATAATTAACAGATGCAGCAAAATCAAACCGTTCTGCAGCATCTTCAGCAAAATGATAATATCCATCCAGGATCATCTGCAACAGCACCAAAGCCTCTGAATCATCTGCCAGGAAAGCAGCGTGTGTTTGCTGATACTCCCTGGCATTTTCCACATACATCACAGCAAAGGAGAAGCTTGCCGAGACATAAGCCCGGCGGGCTACAGAGAGGTACGACCGGTACATCCCGTAATGGGCCTTCACCAGATTCTCCCGAAGCCTGGCAGGGCAATCCCATTGCACAAGGGTATCGCAAAAGGAATCCGTCTGATTCAGTATAGTAAGAGCATCGAGAAAACGGCCGTCATCCATGGCCTCCTCAGCTATACTATTGGTATAATCAAAGATCATTTCAACAGCTTCAATGGCATCTGCCTGCCATTTTCGGGGAGGTGGAACCGACCCCATGAGCCTTTCAAACCGCCGCATGGCTGCCAGGTGATCTCCGCTTTGCAGTTCCAGGCTGGCAAGGGCACTGTGGGCAGGGATATGAAGAAGGTTATAGGAAACCACCCTGTTGAGGAGTTCACGGGCCCCGGCAATATCAGCAGCCTGCAGCTTTTTCGTGGCCTCATGGTAAAAAATGCTGTCAACATGGGCAATGGCAAAATTGAAATCTTCGCGCAAAATCCCGATACAGGTATTGAGAGAATCCAGTCTTTCCAGAATAAGTTCTGGATCATTGGCATGAAGGGGCAAAAATGTTAAAAAAGCAGACTGGTTTATGGCTCCCGCAATTACTTCTGCCTCGCATAAGCTGAACTCGTCCAGGATCAGGCTCCTGTGATCCATGGCCGTTAGCCCTTCCAGAAGATCAAAAGCTTCGTTGATTTTGT